>NZ_CVTO01000001.1:0-6002 GCF_900004715.1 Pseudomonas sp. 24 E 13 | reverse complement strand
GAGCATCGGCAATTCGCCGGACAACTGCTCGCGCCAGTAGGCCAGCTCGTCCTGGCAGGCGGCGCTGTCCATCCACTGGCGTTGCCACAGGGCATAGTCGGCGTACTGCATCGGCGCCTCGGCCAACGCCGGTTTACGCCCCTGGCGCAGCTCGCGGTAATGGCTGCAAAGCCCGTCGATGATCAGTTGCAGCGACCAGCCATCGGCGGCGATATGGTGGCAATTGAGCGCCAGCACGTGCGCCTGCGGCCCGAGGCGATACAGGCAGGCACGCAGCAGCGGCGCGCTGTCCAGGGCAAACGGAGTCATCGCGTCCTGGCGCAGCAGGTCGTGCAACTGCGCCTCGCTGGCCACCTCGATCAGCGGCAAGGCCAGCTCGGCCTTGGCGAGTATGACCTGCGACGGTTCACCGCCGTCGCTGACGAAACGGGTACGCAGGACTTCGTGCTGATCGACCAGGGCCTGCAAAGCTGCCTGCAGGTCAGCGACATGCAGGTCGCCGCTCAGGCGCACCGCGCCGGCCAGGTTGTAGGCCGGGCTTTGCGGCTGCAGTTGCTGGAGGAACCACAGGCGCTGCTGGGCGAACGACAACGGTAGGGTCTGCGGACGCGGCAGGCGCATCGGCGTGGTTTTCTCGCTGGCCTGCTGTTGTTCCAGCCACTCGGCCATAGCGGCGATGGTCGGGCGCTCAAAGACCACACGCAGGGGCAGGTCCTTGCCGCTGAGCTTGCCTATCTGGCCGATCAGTTGCGTGGCCAGCAGCGAATGCCCGCCCAGCTCGAAGAAATGATCCTCAATGCCGACCCGCGCGAGCCCCAGCACGCCCTGCCAGGCTTCGGCCAACTGCGCTTGCAGCTCACTGCGTGGCGCCACGTAGCGCGCCTCGCTCTGGGCCGCGAAGTCGGGCGCCGGCAGGGCCTTGCGGTCGATCTTGCCGTTGGCGTTGAGCGGCATGCGCTCGAGCAGCATGAAAGCGCTGGGCAGCATGTAGGTCGGCAGGTTGGCGGCAACGAACTCACGCAGCGCCTCGATGGAGGGCTGCGGCTCGGCCACCAGGTAGGCGACCAGCACCTTGGCGCGCTGCTGGTCGTCACGGGCCAGCAGCACCGCTTCACGCACGCCGGGGTAACGGGTCAGGCAGGCTTCGATCTCGTCCAGCTCGATACGGTGGCCGCGAATCTTCACCTGGTGGTCGGTACGACCGACGTACTCCAGCTCGCCATTGGCCAGGAAACGCGCCAGATCGCCGGTGCGATACAGGCGGCTGCCGTCGTTGGCGATGGGGTCGGGCAAAAACACCGCCGCCGTGCGTGCCGGGTCGGCCATATAGCCACGGCCAACCCCCACGCCGGCGACGAAGATTTCACCCACCGCCCCGCGCGGCACCGGTTGCAATTCGGTATCGAGCAGGTACAGACGGTTGTTCAGGGTGGCGCGACCAATCGGCACACTGCTGCGCGCCTGGGCCAGGCGCTCGGTGAGCGGATGGAAGGCCACGTCGTCGGAGCATTCGGCCGGCCCGTAGGCGTTCATCAGCGGGATGCCGGGGTAGCGCTCGAACCAGCGCCGTGCCAGCGCCGGTGGCAGCGCCTCGCCAGTGGCCAATACCCAGCGCAGCGCGGTGCGCTCCAGGCCCGCCTCGAGCAGGCTCTGCATCAGCGACGGCACCGCTTCGAGAATGCTCACGCCATGGCGAGCGACGGCCTCGGCCAGGGCCTCGGGGTTCTGCATCACGCAGTCGCCGAGAATCACCGTGCGCGCCCCCAGCACCAGGCCGGCGAGGGTCTGCCAGACGGAGATGTCGAAGCACTGCGGCGCGCTCTGGGCGATCACGTCATCTACATTCAGGCCCAGGCCCGGCACCTTGCCGAGCATGTTGTTGAGCATCCCGGCGTGGGCCACCATCGCCCCCTTGGGCGTGCCGGTGGAGCCCGAGGTAAAGATGCAGTAGGCCAGCGACAGGCCATGCACGGGGATGTCCAGGTCGGCATCGCTGTAGCCGCCCAGGGCCGCTGGCTCGTAGCGGATCGCCGCCGGCGGCTGCGCCATCGGCTGCAGCGCCTGCTGTGCCAGCTCACCCTGCTCCACGCCATGCAACAGCAGCGGCGAACGGCTCTGGGTGAGCACTTGGGCCAGGCGTTGCGGCGGATTGCGCGGGTCCAGGGGCAGCCAGCCGGCGCCAGCCTTGAGTGTGGCGAGGATCATCACCACCAGGTCGAGGCCACGCTCATCGAGCAACGCCAGCAGGTCGCCGTCCTGCACGCCATTGGCGCGCAGATGACGGGCCAGTCGGTTGGCCGCCCGGTTCAACTGATCGAAGCTCAGGCTGCGCTCGCCATGCACCACGGCAATTCGCTCGGGGGTGCGACGCACTTGCTGTTGCAGGCGCTCGACGTACAGCGGCTGCAGTTGCGCCGCGTCCGCCGCCAGGTCACCGCTGGCCCAGGCGTGCTGTTGGGCGATCTCCGCCGCATCGAGCATGGCGATGCGTTGCAGCGGGATATCCGCCTCGCTGGCCAGGCTGTCGCCCATGTTCAGCAGCAGCGTGCGGAAATGGCGCAGCATCTGCTCGACTTCCTCGCGCAGGAACCAGTCGGTCTGGTAGGTCAACTGCAGGTGCAGGCGCTCGCCGGGCACGATCACCACGGTCACCGGATAGTTGGTGTGGGTGCGGTTGGCCATGTCGCTGATCAGGTAGTCCAACTGGCCCTGGCGCAGGCTGGCGGAGATCGGCGCGTTCTCGAACACGAACAGGCTCTGGAACAGATCCTGGCGCTGTACCTCGCTCCAGCTCTGGATCTGCGCCAGCGACACGTTTTCATGTTCGCGCAGGCTCAGGTTCTCGGCCTGCAAGGCCTTGAGCCAGGCACCGAGGGGCTGCTGCGGTTGCCAGCTCCAGCGCAGCGGCAGGCTGTTGATGAACAGCCCGACGATGCTCTCCATGCCCTGCATGTGCACCGGGCGCCCGGCCACGGTGACGCCGAACAGCAGGTCACGATTGCCACTGTAGCGCGCCAGTACCAAGGCCCAGGCACCCTGCACCAGGGTGTTGAGGGTGATGCCCAGACCGCTGGCGGCCTGCTGCAGGCCCTGGGTCTGCTCGACGCTGAGGTGCTCGACGCAATCCTCTACCGGCTCCGGTGCATCGATCACGCGGCCAGGGTGGCCGAAACCGAACGAGGTGGGGGTGTCGAAGCCGGCCAGGCGCTGCTGCCAGAAGGCCTGATGATCCTCAGGCTTGTGCTGCTCCAGCCAGCGGATGAAGTCGCGGTACGGGCGTGGCTTGGGCAGCTCCAGACGCCGTCCCTCGCGCGCGGCGCGGTAACCGTCGAGAAAGTCCATCATGATGATGGAGAAGCACCAGGCATCCATGAGGATGTGGTGATAGCTGCGCACGAACTGGTAGGCGTCCGGGGCCAGCTTGAACAGGCGCACACGCATCAGCGGTGCCTGGGTGAAATCCAGCCCCTCGCGACGCTCCTCGGCCAGCAGATGTTCCAGACGCGCCTGCTGCTCGGCCTCGTCGATAGCCGACCAGTCCTCATAGCTGATCGGCAGTTCGACCTGCTTGTGCACCACCTGCATCGGCCGCTTCTGCTGCTTCCAGACGAAGGAGGTGCGCAGCAGCTCGTGGCGCTCCACCACCTGTGCCCAGGCCTGGCGGAACGCCTGCAGATCGAGTTGCGGCAGCACCATCACATGGCGGTACTGCAGCAGGTACATGCCCTTGCCCGGGTGCATCAGGCTGTGAAACAGCAACCCCTGCTGCATGGGCGCCAGGGGGTAGATGGCCTCGATATTGCGGGAAAGTGCTTTGACCTTGTCGTTCATGCCGAGGGTCTCCTTGCCATGGGCTGGGGATGTGGAGGCGCCGGGGGTGCTCATTGCAGTTGCTCGAGCAGGCCGAGGAATTCGTCGTCGGAAAGCCCCGAATCGGCGAAGTCGGCAGCGGTGGCGCGACCAACCTCGGGGGCCAGGCAGTGTTCGAGCAGGGCTTCGATACCCTGCTGGAACTGCTGCGCCAGTGCACCGATCAGGGCCTGGTCATGCACGTGCGGGGCGTAGCGCCACTCGATGTGCAACTGGCCCTGGTCGACCAGGGCGGTCACGTCGAGCAGATGGGTACGGCGGGTGTCGGGGGCGCGCATGGCCGGGCACAGCGGCTGCGCCAGGCGCCACAGGCGCGAACCACCCAGCCACTGGTCGACCCGTCCCAGGTAGTTGAAGGTAAGCAGCGACGCGGCACCCAGTCCGTGCTGTGGGTCGAGGCGCAGCAGGCCGTAGCCGATGCCCTGCTCCGGTACGCGGCGCAATGCCTCCTTGGCGGCGATGATCGCGTCCTCCGGCTGTTCGGCGGCACGCACGGCCAATGGGTAACGGCTGGTGTGCCAACCCACCGAGCGCGACAGATCCGGGCCCTGCTCCCAGCCACTGCGACCGTGGCTTTCCATCTCCAGGGTGACCTGCTCACGCCCCTGCCATTGGCCGATCACGCCAGCCAGTGCCGCGACCAGCAGATCCTGCACCTGGGTGCTGTAGGCCCCATGGCAGTCGCCCAGCAACCATTCGGTTTTTTCCAGGGACAGTTTCGTTTCCAGCGTGCGGCTTTCGCCATACACGCTGACATCAAGGGCGACGTCGCCCTCCTCGGCCAACTGCGCCTGCCAGTAGTCACGCTGGGCCAGCACCTCGGGGGCCTGGCGATGACGCTGCAAGGCCTCGCTCCAGCGATCGAAGCGGGTGGAAACCGCCGGCAACGAAGTCTGCGGGTCGTGGTACAGGCTTTCCAGCTCGTCGAGCAGCACCTGCCAGGACACCGCATCGACCAGCAGGTGATGCGCCGTACACAGCAGGTGCTCGCTGCCGGTGAAATACACCCAGCGGATCAACGGGGCTCGATCCAGTTGCCAACCCTGCTGCCACTGCTGCAGCAGCGCGTCGTCCAGCGGCTGTTCGACCACCTGCAGCAGCGTGTCTTCCATCGCCGCCGACAGCGGCTGATAGCGTTGCTGCCAGCCCTGCCCGCTCTGCTCGAATATCAGCCGCAGGCTGCTGTGACGCCGCAACAAGCTCGCCAGCGCCGGGGCCAGGCGCGCCGGTTCCAGCGGCTGGTGAACGGCCAGCAACAGGGACTGGTTCCAGTACTGTGGCGTGGTCTGCTGCTGGTCGAAGAACCAGGCCTGGATCGGCGTCAGGGCAAAAGCGGCGCTTGGCTCGGCGCTATCGACCTTGGCTTGCTCGACCACACTGGCGAGGTCCACGGCCTGCTCGGCCCAGCCGCTGACCGAAGGGAACTCGAAGATCTGCTTGGGCTTGAGCTGCAGGCCCTGCTGCTTGGCACGGGCGATGATCTGCAGGCTGAGGATCGAATCGCCACCGACCGCAAAGAAGTTGTCGTCGGCTTGCAGTTCGGGCTTTTCGAGAATCTCCCGGGCAATCACCAGCAGGCGCTCGACCCTGGCCCGCTGTGGCGTCTGCGCCACCCGCGCCAGCGCCCGCACGCTGGGCTCGGCGAACAGTTGCTTGGGGGTAAGGGTGATCTGTTGCTGGCGTGCGCGGGCAATGATCTGCAGGCCGAGAATCGAATCGCCGCCATGGGCGAAGAAGTTGTCGTCCGGGCCTATGTTCGGGTGCCCCAGCAGTTCACGCCAGATCGCCAGCAAGGCGCTTTCCAGTGCACTCAACGGCTGCTCGGTACGCGACTCGAGATTGCGCGGTGCTTGCTCGGCCAGGTTCAACAACGCCTGGCGATCGACCTTGCCATTGGCCAGCAGTGGCATCGCCTCCAGGCAATGCCACTGCGCCGGTTGCATGTAGTCCGGCAGGCGTGCCTGCAACGCGGCCTGAATGTCCGCCAGTGCGCTCGGCCCGGCGACCAGGAAGGCTACCAGGCGGTTGCCGGTCAAGGGCGTCGGTGCGTTGAGCACGCGCACGTCATCGACCTGTGGCAGCGCACGCAATTGCGCCGCCACTTCCGAAGGCTCGACGCGGTAGCCGCGAAT
>NZ_CVTO01000058.1:0-49532 GCF_900004715.1 Pseudomonas sp. 24 E 13 | reverse complement strand
CGAAGATTTCTTCAACAACTTCAACCACTTGCGCTTGCGATCTCTCGTAAGCGGGAGGCGAATTCTACAGAATCCACCAAGGGCGTCAAGCGCCTAAACCAAAAAAATGGAGATTTCCTTCCAGTTCGCCGTCCCTCTATATAGAAGAACAAACCAGACGTATCAAAAAGCGGTAGTTTCAGGCCCCATGAGCTGAATACCTCCCCTCTTTTCGGGAGAGATGATGGCCAGGCAAGGGAGCGAAGGTCTTGTGTATGGCGAACGCCAATAACATGAAGCGCAGAAGATGGTGTCCCAGGGCCGGTCCGAACGGCCAACCTTCCCCTTAGTAGGGTCAAAATAGAGCCAGCAAACAAAGGGCCGCACCTGTAAATAAAGGGCTTTGAGTTCCATTGAGTACAGCGGAACACAACGGTATAGTGTTTTTTGCTGTCACCCTGCTGTCACGGTCGAGCCCTTGAAAACCAAAATCACTCAAAAGCTGATCGGCAGCCTGGCCGCCGAGCCGAAAGCATACCGCGTGCATGACACCGTGCAACCGGGTTTCTTCATCCGCGTGCTGCCCAGCGGACACAAGTCGTACATGGTCACCTGGGGGCGCAACAAGAACGCAACCCTGGGGCGCGTTGGCGTCCTAACGCTTGATCAAGCCCGAACCGAGGCCGCCCAATATCTTGCCGACGCGCACGCCCACGGCGAGCCCCTGGCAGTCGCCCAGGGCCGAAAGGGCATCGCCCTACCGTCTCTGCGTGAATTCATCGACGACACCTATATGCCGTGGTTCAAGGCCCACCACAAAGGCCATGAAAAGACCTTGCACACGCTCGACAACAATTTCGAAGCGATCATGTCTCGGCGCCTGGGCGACATCACCGGTCGAGATCTGGAGCAGATCCGTACCGGATGGATGCAGGCCGGCAACAAGGCTTCAACGGTGAACCGCAAAATGGGCTCCATTAGCGGGGTATTCAGTCGCGCAGTAGAGTGGGACTACATCGCGGATCACCCCCTGGCCAAGCTGAAACAGCTCAAGGTCGACTCCAACGGGATTATCCGGTACCTAAGCACAGAAGAGGCTAAGCGCCTGCGGGAGGCGCTGGACGCCCGCCAGGATGAGGCGCGCACCGAGCGCGAGACGGCGAACAAGTGGCGCGCAGATCGAGGGAAAAAGCAGTTGGCAAGCCTGCTGCAGATTCCGTACACGGATCATTTGAAGCCAATGGTGCTGGTGTCCCTGAATACGGGCATGAGGCGCGGCGAGTTGTTTGATCTGAAATGGCCGGCCGTGAACTTCGAAACCAGGACGGTGACCGTCGCCGGCGACACCACCAAAACAGCCGACACGCGGCACATCCCGATGAACAAAGAGACGTTCGGAGTGCTGGACGACTGGAAAAAACAGAGTGGAGATTCCCAGTATGTGTTCCCCGGGCAGGACGGCGGCCGCTTTGAAGATGTGAAAAGCGCCTGGCTCAAGCTTCTGGCGCGGGCGAATATCGAGGCTTTCCGCTGGCACGATATGCGGCACGACTTTGCGTCACGCCTGGTAATGGCTGGAGTGCCCCTGAACACGGTGCGGGACCTGTTGGGACACGCCGATATCAAAATGACGCTGCGTTACGCGCACTTGGCGCCGGGCACCAAGGCCGCAGCAGTCGACCTTCTCTAGGCCTCAGGCCTGATCATGCGAAGCCAAACTTCGTAATCGACCACAATCGGCTTGTTCGCCTCGATGAACTTCGCATAAGCGACCAGGTCATCCCACTCCTCACGAACTCTCTCAAGATTGAGTGATGCCTTGTGGTAGACGTCCTGATAAGGGGCACGCCTGCGGACATCCTCGAAAATATCCACGTCCCCTTTGAATCTGTTGCTGGTTGTCTCGACATACACGAGGTAGGTCTCTTTATCTACCAGTTCAGGGCTCACATTCGCGAGCCTCAGCTTGAAAATTATTGGGTCTGGATCCCACAGCCAGCTAATGATTGTCGAAACAGGGACTTTGCTTCGATCACCAGAGAGGCTTCGAAGCGGAGACGGGATATTCACCTCCTCGAGCGCCCGCTCAATCAGCTCCTCTACCGCCTCGACAATTTTTATATTTTTGACCCGTGCATACAGTTCCAGGCCATCTTTTAGGTGAGGCGCAACCCTGGCAGACAGCACAACTTTTTTTGACCGATTTGACATTGACGGGCCTCGAATCGTCTACAAACTTTTTGCTTTCAGATCGTGTTACTTACAAATAGGATGCTTACGTTCCATTCAGTATCATACAGACCAACGGAACGATCAAGGGGAAACAAAATGAATGCAGCGCTACAGGTTGACCCGTCTCAAATCTCCCTCGGGGTTGATGAGGCGGCACGGATTACGGATTGCACTCGGACCGGCATCTATAAGGCCATCGCCGCCGGCGACCTGAAGGCTTTCAAGATCGGTCGTCGTCGTCTGATTCTGGTGTCGGAGCTGAAGGCTTTTGTTGAGCGCGCCGCGAAGGCTGGTGCTCGGTGAAGGCTCGGCCTGGGATGGCCTTAGAGGGGGTTGTCGAACCGGTGCTACCAACACCGGCCCGACGTATCACATCGGAATGCTTTGGGAAGCCACAGATGAGACTGATCAATTCTACTGCCAGCGCCGCCAATAGCGCCAGCGAGGCACACAACCTGGTCAGCGGCCGTCGCGCGCTGATCCTGACCCCGGAGCGCGCCAACCTGATTGGGCGGTCCGGTCTCCTACTACACGCCGACGGCGACCACTGGCTGATGGTGGTCGAGGGCAAGCGGTACCGTGTCCTCGCGCGCAGCCTCATGCAATTGCCTGATGACTTCACGCCGCCGCCCAAGGCCGCTGCGTTGTGGAGGGCCGCCAAATGCGCGTAGAACCAATCGAGCCCGCCCAGCCAGACCCGGACAGCCACTCAACAGAGGCGCAAGCCCTCAGGATGATTCAGGCCCTAAAGGCCGGGCCGGTGTCCTCCATCGACGCCGCACGTTCCCTGGATATCGTTCACCCGCCCTCCACGATCCGACACCTGAGGCGCAAAGGGTGGGCGATCATGACGGAGTGGTGCTACCAGACCGCCGCACCAGGCAGGCGACCGCACCGGGTCGGTCTGTACGTCCTTACCAAGGAAAGCCAGTAAACGAGCCGCGTAGACGCCCTCATTCCCGAGGGCGTCGGTGTGTGCCTGCCTGCGAGTTGCCGAATGGCCAGAAAGACTAAATACAAGGTCGACTTCGGCGGTGGTCGAGTACTGGCCTTGCCCTATCGACTGCTGATCAGTGACGCCTTCGACAATCTGTCGACAAAAGCCGTGACCGTGCTGATCAAGCTGGCCAGGAACTACAACGGCCGCAACAACGGCGACCTATCGTGCACAGCCTCAATGATGGCCAAGGGTAAGTCCATGGACGCAAAGACGCTTTCCTCTGCCCTGGCCGAGCTGATGGACGCCGGGCTGATCATTCGCACCAGGGAGAACCGCAAAGGAGGCAGGGAGCAGGGAATGGCTCGTTGCGCGCTGTACGCGATCACCTGGGCAGCGATAGACGACTGCCCTGGAAAGGATCTGGAAATAGGGCCTGGCCCGCCACGCTTCAAGTTCGTGTAATTCGAGTTTTTCGGTGGGAATTTTTCCGTCGAGTAGTGGGAATTTTTCCCAGTCATCGACCTTTAGCTATCCCGTTGCGTCCCGTTAGTTTTCTTGAGTGCCGGGGTACTGGGATTTTTTCCTACTACCTTTCAATAAAACCGGGGCCTCCAGCGGTGTAGCTGGAAGGAAAATATCCCACCCTTATTAAATTACCACCACCAGGGGTTAATAAGATGGGACCACAGACGTACCAACAGGCCCGATGCACCCATGGGTATGCAGGGAAATGTAAGCGTATCGGAGGCTTCACTTTCCTTGTTATCGACTGGTTGCCTTGGACAAAGATCGGAATGTGCAGACCGTGTGCCGAGGAAGTGAGGAAGGACCTTATCTACCTCGCTGAGAAGGCACCCACCGCCAACAAATGAAAAAGGGCACCACCCTGTGACGGGGTAGTGCCCTTGATACCACGAAAGTTTCGTTGTTTCAGGCTTGGTCCAGTGGAATTGCCCTGTAGGGTTGATCGCCGCCCAGGTCATCCGAACCGAAAATGGACCGATTGACAGCCTTCCGGCTCTCCAGCATCAGATCGTGTTCATCATGCGTGCCGATGCCCGCCGCTACCCACTCTGGCAGCTCCTTGCGGCGCCGCATCTCGTTCAAGTGCGTCCACCACCGGGTAGCGTGTGTGCGTTCGGCAGAAATCGCCTCGACCACTTCGTTACTGCGCTGATCCAGCAGGTAGTGGGACAACGGCGGCGCCTTTTGCGCCTCCGCGTTCGCATCATCCAGTTCGTTTTCCATGCACTCGCACCACTGATAAACCTTGGAATACCAGTCCTTTAGGGCGAGGGTGCCCAGTTGCGCGAGCGCGTGAGGCGTACTGTCTTCGGGGAAGGTCTCAAGCATCAGCGTGAATATTGCGCTCACGTTATCGAAGGCGCTGGTCACTTCGTACAGATCCTGGACGGCAGTCTCGGCGATTGCCTTGTGGGAGCGGCTCATTGATCACCCCCGGCGCCCAGCGCAGCACACCCGGACAGCGCGGCGGCGATTTGCTCGCGGTTACAGTCGGCGGTGTTGGCGCCGTCAGCAGCCAAGTTCCATGCGACGTCTACCAAGTTGCGGACGTGCTGACTGGTGCCCTTGTCTGCCAACGCAGCGTAGAGAACCGCCTCAACTTTGCGTAGGGCTATCTGGGCGCTTTCAAGGTCCTCAAGCGCGTCATGGGCGACCTCTTGAATGCTGCGCTGGACCCCGGCGGCGTGATTGTCTTGGCGTTTCAGTGGGTTACTGGTATTTTGGTATAGTTGCATGACGTGTACCTTCAAGTTTCGTCGTGTGATCGCCAGGCCGCTGTTAGCGCAGCGGCTTGGCACCTCTTCTGAGATGGCCCAAACCTGGACTATCGATTCGATCGGCTAAGGTTTCAGCCGATTAGCGCTTACCCTTCTCGCTGATCCAGCCTGCCGCCCAGCTCAAGGGGTCTTTCGACCCCATCGGCTTGAGTGGCTTCCCATCGCGTGCCGCCTGCTTACCTTCCTGCTCCGTCTCTGTGTGAATCCACACCGTGGTGTTCTTGTAGCCCCCTGCTTTCTGACGCTCCTTGAATGCTCGCTGGCGCAACGTGTTCGGGCTTTCGGGTTTGTCTGCCATCTGAATTCCTCATTACCGGTAACGTGAAATCATACTGTCACGGCATTACCGGTAACGCAATAGGGTGTGCAAAATAATTGCATCCCCCAAATCTGGGTTATCTGCACGGCCGAGATAACACGGGTTCGCGTGGCCTCTACTGAAATCCCGGTAGTTTTGCGAGGGAGTCGTAAAAGGGTTCCGCTCCCACAATCAACACCAGCTAGGAAGTTCAGCGCTATTGCTAATACACAGGAAGGCAAGCGAGTATCGATGCAGAAAAATCGCCAAGACGGAAAGGGAATTGAACATGACGAGGCTTTTGGAAAAACGGTTCGGCGAACTTGAGGTGCAACTCGAAGCTATCGAGGCGACCAAGCGGATGGAGCAAGGCGCTCTGAGCGGATCCCCATACCCGCACATTAACGCCGATCTAATTCTCAACTGGACTGTCAAAGCGAAGTCGCTTTTATCGAATGCGTGTGGCGAAAAATCGTATCATTTGTCCGCTTTCGTCGAAGCAGAGAAGCCGCGCCCCTACTCAAACAATTTCGAAACGCTTCAGCGCGTTAAGGCCGTCTTTCTGGCAGCCAAAGAAGATTATGAAGGTGGCTACCTCAACAGCGTTCGCAACCTGGTGCAGGCAGAAGTGTTCACCAGCGAACTGGAGCAAGCCGAGGAGCTGCTCAAATCTGGGTATGCAACAGCTGCAGCGGTCATTGCAGGAGTTGTGCTTGAGACGACCCTGCGCGATCTATGTACAGCGCACGGGATAGAGCACGGCAGCCTCAACAAAATGAATGACGATCTGGCTAGAGCGAACGCTTATAACGCCACTCAGAAAAAACGAATCACGGCCTTGGCAGGAACTCGCAACAGCGCGGCTCATGGCAAGCCGGAAGAATTTACGGCTGCAGAGGTGAAGGGGATGATTGACGACGTTGAGAGATTCTTGGCTATGGCCCTGCAATGAGCTCTCGGACGGCATGGGCGTTATAATCTCAGCTGCCTGATCACCTGGCGCGGATCGGCGCCGGCGGATATTGCTGAGATGGCGTCTTTGGTCAGTTGGTCCAGGGCCTGCTGTTCGAACGCCTCGGCCATGGATGCAGCCTTGCGCACGATCAGCAGCGCCAGTTCGGGCGGGAATGTGGTGTTGGATGGGTCGGGCAGGTAATCGCAATCGATGACTGACATAGGGGCTCCGATAGATGTGCTCAGCTTTGAGCTTATCTCCGCGCAGCACTTCCAGGTGAAAAATCCGCATATTCGCCAAAAGGCAGTGAATTATCGCGCAGTGTGACGTTTTGGTCTCACTGAGACGGTTTGGTCTATCTCAACAACTACCCACAAAACGAAGCGCGATCGCAATGTCAGTCCCTCCGAGCTTGAAAGCCTTTTGCCATCTCGATACTGTGAGGCGTGGGAAATTTCCCCGACATACGAGAAGGCAAAGGAATGAGCACTGGTATCGAATTCAAGGTTGGTGAAATTGTAAAGTTGAAATCCGGAGGTCCCGATATGACGGTGAGAGCTTATCGCCTTTCCAACAACCTCTATACGTGTCAATGGTTTGCCGGCAAGAAACTGGATCAGGGCGAATTTCGAACTGAAAGCTTGGTACGTGTTGACCTTGCGCCTGAGAAAAGTTGATGGACGCGGAAACTGTTGCAAATTGGATGCTCGCTCAGATCCAACGGGAAGACTGCATCTATCAAGAGGATGTAGTGGACCATCTGGTGAAAGCCAAGCAAGAGAGCCTACTAACCGAAAATACAGACGGGAATCTAGTGGTCGGTAAGGAGGTGCTGGCCGCCTTTCGCAAGCTGACACCGGATAACGTGGTATGGGTCAAGCCTGATCGGTATTGGCGTTTCCGTGTGGCTGAGGATGAGCCAGGACGTGATGCAAGAGGTTGAGCTGAGGTTACAGGCCCTACGCCCTACCTAGCAGGCAGAGCACAGCATAGATCACCAAGCGTTGCATGACTTACTCGCTCAATCTGTGGATGCGCCCAATATTGTATGGATGGCGGAGATGCGAGCAGAAATACCCGCATCTCACTCCTGCACTCAAATTTGAGTGCACCTCCATAACCAGGTAAAAACCCTGAGATACTCTTCTACGACAGTGAATCATCGCTCGGCGCCAGGACTTTGTCTCATTTCCTCACCGGGTCATCAGACCGAAAATGCGATTCAAGCGAATGATTACGGTCAGAGCAGTGGATCGTGATGTTTTCGGCTTTCAGAAAGGTATTCCGTTAGCTAAGATGATCTCTTTTTGGGTTGAGAATCATGACTAATTCGCTGCCGCCCGCAACAGTCGAGCTCCAAGACGTTTTCAAAAAGAGTGGAGTTCCAACTCATACATTCGTCGAGGCAAGCGAATTCAACAGAGTTTTGGTCGCGCTGCGAACGGCCGGACGAGGCATGATCATCGAAGGCCCCTCTGGTATAGGGAAAACGTCCTCCATAAGAAGAGCGGTAGAAAAAATCCCCGACCTTGAGTGCAGATTTTTGACGGCCCGTCGCACTTCAGATGTGCAGGAAATAGAGGGCATACCTGACAGAGGTAATCTCGGTCTAATTATAATCGATGATTTTCACCGTCTTGAAGAGCCACTAAAGCAACGGCTAGCAGATAAAATCAAGCTTCTTTCAGACGAAGAGGACGAGACTAGTAAGCTTGTATTGATAGGTATCAATAGAGCTGGGCAATCCTTAATTGATTATGCGCCTGACCTTCTCCATCGAGTAGAAATAATTAGGTTCGGCAGAACCAACATAGAGCGCATAGCAAAGCTGATAGCAAGAGGACAAGAAGCATTAAACTGTTCTATTGTCGCAGCGGACGGAATTGCTGAAGAGTCCGAAGGCAGTTTCGCGATGGCGCAAGTCCTTTGCCACGAAGCCTGTTTACAGGCGGGAGTTCTAGCATCGGAGACCTCTACACGAGTAGTTGAGGTTAGCTTGCCGGCGATCAGAGAGTCGATAATTAAAGAGCTTACACCGAACTTTTATCAGGTCGCCAAAGATTTTGCTACCGGTAATAAGCTTCGGCGGGAGGGGCGAGCGCCATACCTCCACCTCCTGAAATGGCTATCTGCCACACCTGAGGGAGACTTGGATACCAGAGAGGCTATACGGGCAAATCCTACTCTGAAAGGAAGCGTCTCTCAGGTTATAGAGAAAGAACACTTATCCATGCTGATTTCTGGAAATGCTCGAATTTCCGCAATCATTCACTTTGACTCAGTGAGCCAACTGCTCACTGTAGAAGACCCAAAATTTCTATATTTTATACGACATCTCGTGTGGTCAAAGTTCGCGCGACAAGTAGGCTACGATAATTTGGAGTTTATTGGCCGCTACGACTATGCTCTTTCTTTCGCCGGAGAAGATCGAGAAATCGCGCGCGCGCTATACGAGAGTCTTGCATCTCGAGAGTTAACCGTATTTTATGATGAAAACGAATCTCATCGAATTTTGGGAAACGATGTCGAAGAGTATCTTGCTCCTATCTATCGGACAGAAGCAAATTACGTCCTACCAATGATTAGCAGTACATACCCACGCAAAATATGGACTAAGTTCGAATCGGAACAGTTCAAAAATCGGTTCGGGGAGAACTCGGTACTACCTATACTTATTGATGACTTCAATCCGTCACAATTCGATATGACGGCTGATGTTGGGCATATGAGGGTTCGAAGGCAGGAACTACAAGCTGATTTGGATATCGCAGTAGAAATGCTTTGCCAAAAAATTGTTGATGACCGTGCGCGAAGAGAAGGTGCTGATCAGGCATCTGAGGATCAAGAAGAAGCGCCGGAAGAGTAAGTATGGTCCACAGTTAGACAGACCAAAGGATCCGACTCGGACCGTTTGGTCTGCTTGGCTCCCGCTCCTCCTGACAGCAGGCTGGAACAGGTGTTGCGATGACAGCAACACCTTCATTTAACGGTGATCTGGGCCACTTAAACCAGGGCACGCCCTCAAAACGCGAAAGCGTGCCGCATCTGCCTCTTAGCGGATTTTTCTTGCGTAGCCTTTCTTGACCACACGCCCAATATAGCTATTCAGCCCTTGGCCAGCTTTAGCCAGCCGGTGCATTTCAGCAATAGATCCCGGCCCAGCGCTTTCATTGGTATAGAGGTACTGCGCACCGTCATTAAACTCGACAGTGATAGAACCATTCCCTATCTCAAATGCGGCCACATTTGAGTCTCCTCCTAAGTTCCTATAACGCTCCATTAGCTTTCCTTTGTACGGTAGCTCGTGAGCAGGCCGGCTATCTGGCCTGTGGCCATGACGTTAGCTCAGGATCGCTACTTGTCCAAAAAAGAGCATCAGTTTCGACAGTCCACGCAAGGCCCAATCGGAATACCTGGTAGCAGTGTAGGTTTACCACCACTGGTGGAAGATGCGTCCAAAGCTGGACGCATCAAATCCGCGCCACGTTTTCATATCTCGCAAAACGTGGCGCGCACACCTGACATACCGAAATGGGATGTCAGCCCTCCCAGCTCCATCCTCAAAATGAGTTCGGACTGAGCCGAAAACCCGGCCCTGTATCATTTTGGCTTCTGCCGACTTAATGCAACAAAATCCCCCTCTACAATCCTGCCAAAACTAAGTATTTCAGTCCCATTCAATCCCGTTCTGTGTAGCACCTGAGGTGCACCTAAAAAGCACTGGATAAATGATCAGATCATGCCTAATGTGAGTTTTTGAGCCACTCAAAACCCATTCGAGGCAGCACCTATGAACACAGCTAAGCCCGCCCGAGGACGTCAGCACAAACCAACTCGCTCCGAAGTTGCTGCCGCCTGGGGCCGTCTTCGCGAAGCCGCAGCAGACGGAAGCGTTCAAGCATCCGCCCTGCTGATAGCGCTCGCTGAAAACAAACCGGTCATCGCCATGGAATCGCCCGCCGCATGACTGATCGAGATAAAGCCGGCAAATGGAAGCCGGGGCAGTCAGGCAATCCAGGTGGCCGCTCTAGCCAGACGCAAGAGCTGCGCGCCCGACTCGCTGAAGGTGCAGACGCCGTAACAAAGAAGGTTCTGACAGCGGCCAAGAAGGGCGATATGCAGGCTTGCCGTCTGATCCTTGAGCGCCTGGTACCGCCAATCAAGCCAACTGCCGAGACAGTGTGCTTCGAACTCGACGACACCGACCTACCCAGCGCAGCCAAATCAATCCTTCGCGCAGTTGCCGCCGGCGAGCTACCGCCCGACCAGGGCAAGGCATTGATCGAAGGGCTAGGCGCTGTTGCCCGAGTCATCGAGGTTGCCGAGCTACAGAAGGCTGTCGAAGAACTCCGCGAACAGATGGAGGGAATGCGGCAATGAGCATCAAGTGGATGCGGGCCGAGCTCAAGCGAATTGCAGAAAAGATCGGCGCCGATGACGAAGAAACAGTGCTCGTTATGTTGACGGTGGTGGACTGCAGGGTTGGCGCGGTTGAGGAGGAGATGGACTACCCCAAGACAGTGGGCCACTCCTTCAACTATCCCGTCCTCGGCGTACAGACGGTCATGCACTTCCCACTGTGCACCATGAACAGCTATGACGCGGCCAATCTGGCAGAGGCGTTCATTCTCCACGTCCGAGCAATTGAAAGTCTCCGCCGTCCCGCTCCAGTAGGTGTGATGGATATGCGGCCATTCCCAAGCGCTGGCGCCTGGATCTTCCCGCCATTGGCTGACGGGCAAGACATCAAAAATCACGTCGCCGAACAGTACCGGCTGATCCTCGAGGCCCGCCATGAACATCCGTAGCCAGGTGGCCAAGCTGCGTCAGCAATCCGGGCTCACTCAATTCAATCGTGACGTGCGAGAGATCAGCGCCCTTATGGACGAGTTGCACGCAGCAGCAACCGGCGGTGACGCCCGGGAGAACTTGTCCCTACTCCAAATCCTGAGCGAAGCCTCAGACCAAAACCGGCCGAACCACGGCCAGACAATCAAAAGGTAACCCCATGAAAATCGGCAAACGATCCGTCCTCAAAGTTGGCTTGGCCAATCTCCATTACTCCGAATACGAACACCACCAGGTAGAGGCAAGAACATTCAATATCCAGCGCCCCGATGGCACCAAAGGCACCTGGCAGGCCGGTGGCTTGTTGAAGTCTGTTCGCCATTTGCAGGGCTTGTCGCTGGAGGCGTTCAAGGACCTCGGAGAGGAAATCCTCTCGATTCGCGGGAACAAGGACCTCAACGCCGCTGCTATTGAGCGCAAGGGCAAGGAGCAGATTGATGGAATCATCCCCGTCCTGATGCCGGCGATGGAGAAGGCAGCAAAAGATATGCTCACGTTGGCCCAAACAGTGGCCAGCGGCTTTGCCGCGGTCACGCCGCGCGCTAGCTCGGACGTTGTTGGTTTCCTGGCCGATCAGGAGCTACGAGCCATCGTGCGTAGCCTCAAGCCGGAAGAGCGCCAGCGACTAGTCGCTGAGGCGCGCGCAGGCAGTCATCCCGACGTTGTAGAGGCTGTACTCAGGGCAAACCCAATGCTCTCCGGGCTATCGCCAGAGGCGGCTGACAGCCTTTCGCGTGCAGGCATTGCCGCGTCGCGCGCCGAAGACATCGAAGGGCTCAAGCAGATGTTAGCGATCTACGATGACGTGTTGGCCACCGCCTCCAATGCCGGTGTCGCACTGAGCGGTATGGTCGCCAATTCGAATGGATACACCGGCCGGTTTGAGAAGTGGCGATCGGGCTGTGAGGGCTCCGAAGCACTTCGCGAATGGCTGGCGAAAATGCCCACTCGCACCTCTGCAAAAGCGACCCCTGATCATTCCGAAGCGGCCTAACTGACCATCCGTGCGCTACGCAAATATTGGTAGCGCCGATCAGCCGGCTGATTCTTTGAGTAAGAAAACATGACGTTTCAAGAGCGCTATACCGAGGCGTGCAAAACGCAGAAATTCAAACCCTACGAACTGATCCAGGGGCCGGACGCCGGCTACACGGTGTGGGAGGTCCAGCACGTCAGCGGTGGCCAACAGGTGACAATCGACGGCCCCTTCTTCACCGAGGAAGAGGCCAGGGTTTCGGCCGACCTGCTGAGGGGTACATTCCGAGGCGCCCGGGCCAGTGAGGCGATCTACAACCGGGTGTGGAACTACGACCCGCGCCAGGAGCAGTTGACCATCGATCAGGCGCATATGTCGCGCGCAGTGCTCGCCATTCGCCTTGGGCTTCCAGCCCCGTCCACCAATCCATAGGAGGCCCCATGGCCGCTACAGCAATCGAATACGCCCCGCTCACCACCATCAAACTGTACGGGCAGCTACGGCAGTTCGGTAAGTCCTACCAGTTCTCCGTCCGCACGACGGCCGAGGCCATCAAAGCACTGTCAGTGCAGATCCCAGGGTTTGAACGGTTTCTGTCTAACGCAAAGTCTCGCGGGCTCGTGTTTGCCGTGTTTCGAGGCAAGAAAAATATCGGGGAGAGCGAGCTCACCTACCAAGGACAAGGCGACATCATCATCGCGCCTGTGATCGTTGGCAGTAAGCGCGCTGGGGTTTTGCAAACGGTCGTCGGTGCGCTGCTTATAGCTGCTTCATTCTTCACGTTCTGGGCGCCTCCAGTATCAGCCGGCCTGTTTGCATCTGGCGTGGGTATGGTCGCCGGCGGCGTAATCCAAATGCTCAGCCCCCAGGCTGGCGGCCTCAAGACGAGCTCAGCGCCAGAAAACACGCCGGGATATGCGTTTGGCTCCGCTCGGAATACCACAGCCTCCGGCAACCCGGTACCGCTTTGCTGCGGCTACCGCCGCTGGGGTGGCGCGATCATCAGCGCTGCTATTTATGCTGAGGATCAGGTGTAAGCGCAATCGAGTACGAACCATCAGAACGTCTAACAGATATCCGTCTTGATGGGGCTCTCCACTTAAGCAACCGCGCCCATGCCCCAATAAAATGCGTGGCGACAGGAGCGCTGTCGTCATCTCACCTAAAGCATCACTATTTCGGACCTTTGTGAGTACTTTTCTTGCCTGTAGCCGTAGGAGAGCTTTTCGAGGGGCCAGATTTCTTCGCTCTAGGCGCCTCTTTATTGACAAATTTCGGCGCTTCTTTGACGACCGTCCCTCGAGGTAATGAAACAGTGAAGGTATTTGTTGATCTGCCTTTAAGTGCCGTTGGCGTCACCTTGTCAGGTATCGTTATGGGATGCATTTCCTCGTCCGCATCAGCGTACACAAAGGGATGCAATTTTATCGTCACCTTGTGAGTCTGAGTGGCCTTTGTTGACCCGCCAATATCAAGAACTAAGAGCTTTGCCCCAGCCTTAGCGCTTGCATCCAAACTAAAAGAAACCTCCAGCTGGACCTCTCCCATCTCAAAAAATGGGGTGTCGTTATCGATTGATTCAATCAGCTCGGCCTTCACCTCTTTTATGAAGTCAGACAGGCTTATATTCCCTTTCATCACATATCCTTTTAAGTGAAATACGATAATCAGCCAGCTGCAACTGAGTGGTTCTGATGTTAGCTCAAGACCTGAGCTTTGCTAAAACTGGGGGTAGAACCAAGAGAGGAGTTCGAGGCATGGATCGAAGCGCTCGAATCCGGTACAGCTTGAGGGTATGCCTATCCAGATACAGGCTTATTTTGCCTTTCTCGGGATTTTCGCTTGATAAGTAACACCCAAAGTGCAACAGTATTAGTAGAACGCCCTAACTGATACAGGCACCCATGATGTTCATTCGCGCATACCTCCGAGCCTCCACCGAAGAGCAAGACGCAGGCCGCGCCCGCGCCTCGCTCGAGCAGTTCGCCAGCGACCATAACAAGGTCATCGCCAGCGTGTACCTAGAGAACGCCAGCGGCGCCACCGCCGACCGGCCGGAGCTGCTGCGCCTGCTGAAAGATGCACGTAAGGGTGACGTGCTGCTGGTGGAATCCATCGACCGGCTATCCCGCCTTCCGGCGGAGGATTGGCAAAAGCTCAAGGCCGCGATCGACTCCAAGGGGCTGCGCATCGTCGCGCTCGACCTGCCGACCAGTCACCAGGGAATGCAGGACACGAAGGGCGACGAGTTCACCGGACGGATGCTTGGGGCAATCAACTCAATGCTGGTGGAAATGATGGCGGCGATCGCGCGCAAGGATTACGAACAGCGCCGCGACCGGCAGGCCCAGGGCATCGAGAAAGCCAAGGCCGCCGGCAAGTACCAGGGGCGCCCGGTGGACGCCGATCTGCACAAACGCGTGACCGAGTTGCTCGGCGCCGGCCTGGGCATTCGCGCGACGGCCCGGCACGCCAACTGCTCGACCACCACAGTACTCAGGATTAGGGACGCGACTCTGCCTTAGAGACGGCAACTAGGGTTGCTTCAGCATGACGAAGCGCTGCCGACCCAAAATCTTGCCCGCTGAGCAATTGATCGAATGCTTGGAACAACTGCTTATCGAATTGGAGGTTAAGCCAGCGCAATCGGGAGTGGGGCTGGCGCTTGAATTCATCCAGCACCACTGGCCCTAGCGCCGCATGGATCAGGGAGTAAATATTTTCATCCTCATACCAGATGAGCCGGTTGGGCTCGGCCCTACCCTCCCGAAAGAGATAAACAACTCTTCCGAGCATTCCATGATAGGTGGCGAAAAGAGCCCAGATGACCTCACCAAGGAATGGACGGTGGTTTTCCACTTTTCCAAAAAACCTGACCATCAAATCGTGTTCGACCTTGCGCAATCCATCGCCTAATGGGCCTTGGTAGATTTTTAAGAGCTCGGATCGCACCAGTACATCAGACAACTTGATTCCCGCGGGGAACAACTCGCGCGCTTCCAGCACCGCGAGCCAGAGCACTTCGATCGCCTCAATTCTCTTCGGGATCGTGGCCTTTTGGACCTCTGTAAAAGATGATGACGCTATGCGTAGCTTGTCGGCTTGCCGATCAATTTCCGATTTCAAGATAGCGAGGTTTGAATCGCCTTGAGCCCGTAGTTCAGCTTTGAGCTGCTCTAGTCGATCATCGTACTCGTGCTTAACGCTTGCCTTTAACTTTTCGGCAATCCATGTCCTGCAAAGCAAGCCTATTGCAAGCACAAGGACGGTCGGAGTTACGGCAGACTTTAACGCGGACCACACCATCTCCAGCAGGTTTTCCATCAGCATCTTCCATACGCCGTGAATACGAAAAAGCCCCGCCAGGTGCTCCTGAATGGGGCTTTCTTTTTACCTCCTGCTGTCACCCTGCTGTCACGAAGAAATAACTCTGTGAGAGGCATGACTTGAAAGGCCTGATTTATATGGTGTCCCAGGGCCGGTTCGAACGGCCAACCTTCCCCTTAGGAGGGGGATGCTCTATCCAATTGAGCTACTGGGACATGTCGCGATCGTCGGGCCAAAGGCTCAGCGACGGACGGCGTGCATGTTAACGGCCACGGTAAAGTTTGTCATGTCATCCGTTGGCTTTTTGATCGTAGGCCAATCCTGCAAGCATATACGTGGTGCCGCACTACATTCGCTCGCCCCGCCCCATCGTGCAGATTGCATCCCAGCAAATTGCCATCATTGCAAATTGCAATGCACCACAACCTCGACTGACCCGCAAGCCATTGTTTATATTGAACTAATAGGTTGGCACGAGAGCTGCAATAGTTCTTCTACTAACCCGATTTGATACAGGCATACGGAGAAGAAATCATGAACAGCGCCCTTTTGCTCGGCCTCAACGCATTGGCACTGGCCGCGCTGGCAACCTTTCACTTCCAGCCTGCCGATTTCCAAGACACTGCTCAGATCAATCAACCCGTCCCCCACCATCTGCAGCAACGTCCACAGTTGGCGGTCATGACTGCCAATGCCCAATCGCCCATTCGCTTGGCCCAAGGCACCCAAGAAGCCCCAGCATCCGAACACTGGGTATTTTGAGAGCGCTACTCATGTCCAAATCCGCATGGTTATTTCTTTGCCTGACGCTTCTCACCGCTCTACTGGGTTTGAGTAACGATATGCGGGAAAGCGCGACCCTCGCATTTATCGCCAGCGCTGTGTTCGGCTGCCTGCTGATCGTGTCGCTCGCCATTGGTCGTCGTATCAAATTCGACCCCGTGCTGCGCTAGCCCTCCCCGCCTCAAACCCTGCCCTACCTTACGTCGCCCCGCGCTAGTAAAAGAGCATACTGCCACTACCCTTATAGATGAGGGCAAAAGGCCATATTGCTTCCGGCACAAACTCTTCAACCCGATGCAGGACAGGTTTGCGTGAAGATCAGGAATGTCCGATCCGAGCAAAAACTTTTCCAACCAGTCCGCAAAAATGCAAATCAGTGCTGGCATAAAGCCTGTAGGCGGTTCAATATTTGTCACAGAATTGACGCCAAGGAAATGTCAAATCTGAGGCATGATGCGGCCTCTTTGCAATTCGGGTTGAACTTTGGTCGTGAGCCTTGTCTTAACACACATCCTTGCGGCCAATTCCAGAAACCGCTCCCCTGAACTAACCGGTTAAATATATGCGCCCATTGAAACAGGCAATTTATTCCAGCCGTACGGCTGACAAGTTCGTCGTACGTCTGCCAGACGGAATGCGGGAACGCATTGCCGATGTGGCCCGCAATCATCATCGCAGCATGAACTCGGAAATCATCGCTCGCCTGGAACAGAGCCTTATTCAGGAAGGTGCTTTGGGTGAAGAGCTAAGCATGCGCCTGGACAGTCCGGAGCTGTCACTGCACGAACGCGAACTGCTGCAGCGTTTTCGTCAGCTTTCCCACCGCCAGCAAAATGCTCTCGTTTCGCTGATCGCGCACGACGTAGAGGCGGCCGCAGAAGCTAATTGATTTACACTTGAAAGCCGAAGCCAGCTATATGCTGGCTTTTTTTTGTGTGGGATTTGAGCAAGGGAAGCGAGGGCAGAATTGCCCTCGCAGGGAAGGTCAGAGCAGGAAGATGGTGGCCAAGCCCAGGAAGATGAAAAAGCCCCCACTGTCGGTCATGGCCGTAATCATCACGCTGGCCCCCATCGCAGGATCGCGCCCCAAACGCGCCAAGGTCATGGGAATCAGAACCCCCATCAAGGCAGCCAACAATAAATTGAGAGTCATGGCAGCGGTCATCACCACGCCCAACGACCAACTGCCATATAGCAAGTAAGCCACCACCCCTATCACTCCGCCCCATACCAGGCCATTGATAAGGCCCACCGCCAATTCCTTGCGCAACAGACGCGAAGAGTTTGCGGTACTGACCTGATCCAAGGCCATGGCACGTACGATCATGGTGATAGTCTGGTTACCGGAATTGCCGCCGATGCCAGCCACTATCGGCATCAAAGCTGCCAAGGCCACCAACTTTTCGATGGAGCCTTCAAACAGACCGATCACGCGGGACGCGATAAACGCGGTAATCAAATTGACGGCCAGCCACGCCCAGCGGTTATGCAACGAACGCCAGACTGACGCAAAAATGTCTTCCTCTTCACGCAAACCTGCCATGTTGAGGACTTCGGTTTCACTCTCTTCGCGAATCAAGTCGACGATTTCATCGATTGTCAGACGGCCGATCAGCTTGCCGTTCTTGTCGACCACCGGAGCCGAGATCAAGTCGTAACGCTCAAAAGCCTGGGCCGCGTCGTAGGCATCTTCATCCGGATGAAAGCTCACGGTATCGCTGGCCATCAGGTCAGCAACCCTCTTCTCCGGATCATTTACCAGCAGGCGCTTGATGGGCAATACGCCCTTGAGGATGCCTTCGTAGTCGACCACAAACAGCTTGTCGGTGTGGCCAGGCAGCTCTTTGAGACGACGCAGGTAGCGCAACACCACTTCCAGGCTGACATCCTCGCGGATGGTGACCATCTCGAAGTCCATCAGCGCGCCGACCTGGTCTTCATCATAAGACAGTGCCGAACGCACACGCTCACGCTGCTGAGTGTCCAACGCCTCCATCAGCTCATGAACAACATCACGCGGCAATTCAGGCGCCAGGTCGGCCAGTTCGTCCGCGTCCATCTCCTTGGCCGCAGCCAGGAGCTCATGATCGTCCATGTCGGCAATCAGGGTTTCGCGAACCGAATCGGATACTTCGAGGAGAATGTCGCCGTCGCGATCAGCCTTGACCAGTTGCCAGAGCGTCAGCCGATCATCCAACGGCAAGGCTTCGAGGATGTAAGCGACGTCGGCGGAGTGCAGGTCATCCAGCTTACGTTGCAACTCGACAAGATTTTGCCGGTGAACCAGGTTTTCGACGCGGTCATGGTGCGGACCTTCCTGGCGGTGCGTGAGGTCTTCGACCACGCGCTGGCGCTGCAGCAGCTCGATAACTTGAGCCAGACGATCCTGCAGGCTTTCTTGTGTTTTCTTTACTTCTACTTCGGTCATAGGCGAACTCCACTCCCAGCAGCGGAGCGCGCCGGAAGGATCAATCAGTCAATTCATGATTGGTAAAGCGGGGTACTGAGTAACTACTGGGTAAGTCCATGGAGGCAGTCCATAAGCCCCGGCGGGGCTGACCGGCGCATGATACACCGACCAACCGCTTTTAACGTCAAAAAACTGGAAAGAACAAGCGCTTGCAAGCCAAAGTTGAGTATTGGCTGCATCCATGAACTGCGACGACACAGCCGGAAGGGAAAACACACGGAAAATCGAAAAAGGCCTGCGCCAGGATAAAACCTACACAAACCCCAGACGGCAAAAAGCCCGCACTAGGCGGGCTTTTTGTTTGTATGGTGCACTCGACAGGATTCGAACCTGTGACCGCTCGGTTCGTAGCCGAGTACTCTATCCAGCTGAGCTACGAGTGCAGATTGTGCTTTTTAGACCAGATCACAACTGGTTGGAGCCAAGTCACCTGCATTACTGCAACCAACTCTTAAATGGTGCACTCGACAGGATTCGAACCTGTGACCGCTCGGTTCGTAGCCGAGTACTCTATCCAGCTGAGCTACGAGTGCATTTGTTGCCGCGCATTATAGGCCGTTCAATCTCTATGTAAAGCTATTTTTTCGAGTATTTTCAACAACTTACCGAAAAAACCAGATTGCAACGTACTAAGCAAATAATGGCGGAGAACGGGGGATTCGAACCCCCGACACCCTTTTGAGGTGTACTCCCTTAGCAGGGGAGCGCCTTCGGCCACTCGGCCAGCTCTCCGCAACACGGGGCGTATATTAACCACGTTCCTCCCCGTTTGCAAACATAAAAAACGATAAAAATTAAAGGCTTGGTTCTTCGTCCTTCTCTTTCTTGATCCGCAGGTAGATTTCCTCGCGATGGACCGCTACCTCTTTCGGAGCGTTAACCCCGATACGCACTTGATTGCCTTTGACGCCGAGCACGGTCACGGTGATTTCGCCATCACCGATAATCAGGCTTTCTGCGCAACGACGAGTCAGAATCAACATACCTTTCACCTCACGCAATTCATTTCAGGAACAACAGTCTGCAAAAAAAAGGCATTGGACCTACAACCAGACGGCCATAGCCCTACCGCCTAAGTATTGTCGAGCCCACGCAAAAGAACATGCGCTCAACAAAAAAATGAAAGGCGCGGTAAGCCGCGCCTTTCTGGCATCGCATCACTCGCCCTGTCGGGCCGGAGCGTCCAGCTCAAAAGCGGTATGCAGCGCGCGCACAGCCAGCTCCAGGTACTTCTCCTCGATCACCACCGAGACTTTGATCTCTGATGTAGAGATCATCTGGATGTTGATACTTTCCTTGGCCAGCGCCTCGAACATGCGGCTGGCAACACCGGCGTGGGAGCGCATGCCCACGCCCACGATCGATACCTTGGCGATCTTGGTATCACCGATCACTTCACGGGCGCCGATCTCCTTCGCCGTGTTCTGCAGGATACGCTCGGCCGCATCGTACTCGTTGCGGTGCACGGTGAAGGTGAAATCGGTGGTGTTATCGTGCGAAACGTTCTGCACGATCATGTCGACTTCGATATTCGCACCGCTGATAGGGCCGAGGATCTTGAAGGCCACACCTGGAGTGTCTGGCACGCCACGGATCGTCAGCTTGGCTTCGTCGCGGTTGAAAGCGATGCCGGAAATGATCGGCTGTTCCATGGATTCCTCTTCATCAATAGTAATGAGGGTGCCCGGACCCTCCTTGAAGCTGTGCAGTACGCGCAGCGGAACGTTGTACTTGCCGGCGAACTCCACCGCACGGATCTGCAACACCTTGGAACCAAGGCTGGCCATTTCCAGCATCTCTTCAAAGGTGATCTTGTCCAGGCGCTGGGCCACGGACACAACGCGCGGATCAGTGGTGTAGACGCCATCCACATCGGTATAGATCTGGCATTCGTCGGCCTTGAGAGCCGCTGCCAGCGCCACGCCCGTGGTATCCGAACCGCCACGCCCGAGGGTGGTGATATTGCCCTGCTCGTCCACCCCCTGGAAACCGGCTACAACCACCACGCGTCCAGCCTTCAGATCGGCACGAATCTTCTGATCGTCGATCTGCAGGATGCGCGCCTTGGTATGCGCGCTGTCGGTAAGAATGCGCACCTGGCTACCAGTGTAGGACACCGCCGGCACACCGCGCTTGTTCAACGCCATGGCCAGCAACGCAATAGTCACCTGCTCACCGGTGGACACAATGACATCCAGCTCACGCGGCAGCGGCTGTTGATCACCGCTGATGGCCTTGGCCAGGTCGATCAGGCGATTGGTCTCGCCGCTCATGGCCGACAGCACGACCACCAGGTCGTCGCCGGCATCACGGAACTTCTTAACCTTGTCGGCGACCTGCTCGATTCTTTCGACAGAACCGACCGAGGTGCCTCCGAATTTCTGTACGATCAAAGCCATTTCTAAGCCGCCTCAGCCCGTAAAGGGGCGCCCAATAAACGAATCTTCCAGCAACCGAGCGAGCCCACGACTAAACCATGGGCTCATTAACAGCGCCTTAAATACCTGCCTCGACAAACGGCACGGCCAAGGCCAGGGCCGCGTCCAGGGCGCCGGCATCCACACCACCGCCTTGCGCCATGTCCGGACGACCTCCGCCCTTGCCGCCCACTGCCGCAGCAGCTTGCTTCATCAAATCACCGGCTTTGAGTTGGCCAGTCAGGTCCTTGGTTACACCGGCAACCAGAACGACCTTATCCTCATGGACACTGCCGAGCAGGATCACTGCGCGGCCGAGCTTGTTCTTCAACTGATCGACCAAGGCCAGCAACGCCTTGCCGTCCTGACCGTCCAGGCGCGCCGCCAGGACTTTTACGTCCTTGACGTCAACCGCCGAGGCCGACAGATCGTCGCCCGCGGCACTGGCTGCCTTGGCCTGCAACTGCTCCAGCTGTTTCTCCAGCGCGCGGTTGCGCTCAAGCACGGCGGACAGCTTGTCGATCAGATTGTCGCGGCTGCCCTTGACCAGGCCGGCCGCTTCCTTGAGTTGTTCTTCGGCGGCATTGAGGTAGGCCAGCGCCGCAGCGCCGGTCACCGCCTCGATACGGCGCACACCCGAGGCCACGCCGCCTTCGCTGATGATTTTCAACAGGCCGATGTCACCGGTGCGATTGGCGTGGATACCGCCACACAGTTCCACCGAGAAACTGCCGCCCATGCTCAGTACGCGCACTTGGTCGCCGTACTTCTCGCCGAACAGCGCCATGGCGCCTTTGTTCCTGGCGGTCTCGATATCCGTTTCCTCGGTTTCAACCGGGCTGTTCCTGCGAATTTCCGCGTTGACGATATCTTCCAGCGCCTTGATCTGCTCAGGCTTGATCGCTTCAAAATGGCTGAAATCGAAACGCAGGCGCTGGCTATCGACCAACGAACCCTTCTGCTGGACATGCTCACCCAGCACCTGGCGCAACGCAGCGTGCAGCAAGTGAGTGGCCGAATGGTTCAGCGCGGTTGCATGCCGTACATCGGCATCGACCTGAGTATCGACCGGCGCACCCACGACCAGGTTGCCCAGCACCAACACACCATGGTGCAGGAACGCACCACCGGTCTTGGTGGTGTCGCGCACCTCGAAACGACCGGACGTCGAACCGAGGAAACCACAGTCGCCGATCTGACCACCCGACTCAGCGTAGAACGGCGTCTGGTCCAGGACCACGACCGCTTCATCGCCCTCGTTCAGCACATCGACTGACTTGCCGTCTTTATAAATGGCAACGATTTTGGCGGAGCCGGCGGTTGCCTTGTAGCCGATGAACTCGGTGGGCACATCAACCTTGACCAAGGTGTTGTAGTCCAGGCCAAACGAGCTGGCCGAACGCGCGCGCACGCGCTGGGCTTGCATCTCACGCTCGAAACCGGCCTCATCGATGGTCAGCTCGCGCTCACGGGCAATGTCGGCGGTCAGGTCCATCGGGAAACCGTAGGTGTCATAAAGCTTGAACACCACGTCGCCAGGCACCACCGTACCCTTGAGCTCAGCCAGGTCCTGCTCGAGGATTTTCAGGCCATGCTCCAGGGTCTTGGAGAACTGCTCTTCTTCAGCCTTGAGCACCCGCTCGATGTTGGCTTGTTGCTGCTTGAGTTCCGGAAAGGCGTCGCCCATCTCGGCCACCAGCGCAGCCACGATCTTGTAGAAGAAGCTGCCGGTCGCACCCAGTTTGTTACCGTGACGGCAGGCGCGACGGATAATGCGGCGCAGCACATAGCCCCGGCCTTCGTTGGACGGCAACACGCCATCGGCAATCAGGAAACCGCAGGAACGGATGTGGTCCGAGACCACCTTGAGCGAAGACTGGCTCTCATTGGCGCAGCCAATGGCCGCAGCCGAGGCACTCAACAGGTTGGTAAACAGGTCGATTTCATAGTTGGAGTGAACGTGCTGCATGACCGCACTGATGCGCTCCAGCCCCATGCCGGTGTCCACCGACGGTGCCGGCAACGGATGCAACACGCCATCGGCGGTGCGGTTGAACTGCATGAACACGTTGTTCCAGATTTCGATATAGCGGTCGCCATCTTCATCCGGCGAACCCGGCGGGCCACCCCAGATGTCGGCGCCGTGATCGTAAAAAATCTCGGTGCAGGGGCCGCACGGGCCGGTATCGCCCATGGTCCAGAAGTTATCGGACGCGTAAGGCGCGCCCTTGTTGTCACCGATGCGGATCATGCGTTCGGCGGGCACGCCGATTTGCTGGGTCCAGATGTCATACGCTTCGTCATCCGTCGCGTAGACGGTGACCCAGAGCTTTTCCTTGGGCAGCTTCAGCACGCCGGTCAGGAAGGTCCAGGCGAAGGTGATCGCATCTTTCTTGAAATAATCGCCAAAGCTGAAGTTGCCCAGCATTTCGAAGAAGGTGTGATGGCGCGCGGTGTAACCGACGTTTTCCAGGTCGCTGTTCTTGCCGCCGGCGCGTACGCACTTCTGACTGCTGGTGGCGCGGGTGTAGGCGCGCTTTTCCTGGCCCAGGAAGCAGTCCTTGAACTGGTTCATCCCCGCGTTAGTGAACAGCAGGGTTGGGTCATTGCCTGGGATCAAGGAGCTTGAGGCTACACGGGTGTGGCCTTGCTCTTCGAAGAAGCGAAGGAAGGCTTCACGGATTTCTGCGCTTTTCATTAGGTTCTTCCACGGAGGCTGCGGCCAAAGGCCAGTGCGCAACATCATCAGACGAAGCGACGGCAAAGGGCCGCATTATATCGGCCCTTTGCCGGTGGTACAGCGTGTTTATGTGATAGAAACAGTCAATTAGACGGCCTGCACTGTCATTTCCGCGAAAATGCGACGAATGTCTGCACGACTTGCTCGATCTGGGCCCGGCTGACATCCAGATGCGTGACCATGCGCAGACGCGGCGCGGCGCTCAACTTGATCCCGTGCTCGGCGGCAAAGCCTTTCAGGGCCTGCGCCCGATCGCCCATCTGCACATAGACCATGTTGGTCTGTACCGGCTCGACCGTATAACCGGCCTGGCGCAACGCATCCCCCAGCCACTGCGCATTGGCGTGGTCATCGGCCAAACGCTGCACCTGGTGATCCAGGGCATACAGGCCCGCCGCCGCCAGGGAACCGGCCTGGCGCATGCCGCCGCCGACCATCTTGCGCAGGCGCCGCGCCTTGGCGATCAACGCTGTGGAACCGCACAGCACCGAGCCGACCGGTGCGCCGAGCCCCTTGGACAGGCACACCGACACCGAATCGAAATGCCGGGCAATCTCTCGTGCCTCCACGCCCAATTTGACCGCTGCGTTGTAAAGCCGCGCGCCATCCAAGTGCAAAGCCAGGCCGTGTTCACGGGTAAACGCACGCGCCCGGGCCAGATATTCCAGCGGCAGCACCTTGCCCTGCATGGTGTTTTCCAGCGCCAGCAAGCGCGTACGGGCGAAGTGGAAGTCGTCGGGCTTGATCGCGTCGAGCACGTGATTCAGGTCGAGGGAACCGTCGGCCTGCACTTCCAGCGGCTGCGGCTGGATCGAACCGAGCACGGCCGCCCCGCCGCCTTCGTATTTGTAGGTATGGGCCTGTTGCCCGACGATATATTCCTCGCCGCGCTCACAGTGGGCCATCAACGCCAGCAGGTTGCTCATGGTGCCGGTGGGCACGAACAGCGCAGCGTCGAACCCCAGGCGCCTGGCCAGTTCAGCCTCCAGTTGGTTGACGCTGGGGTCTTCGCCGTAGACGTCATCACCGCTGACGGCGTTGGCCATCGCATCGAGCATACCGGGGGTGGGTTGGGTCACGGTGTCGCTGCGCAGGTCGATCACGGTCATGAAGGGGGCCTCTAACGGAATGGATAAGTCCTTTTGTGAGTGATTACTGCGGGCAAAGCCACGCAATATCAAGTCCCCGCTGCACTCAATCGAATACCCACCAAACAAACCGATATAGCTTATCGATACGGCAACCGTGCAGTTTTTGAAAAACCATGTTAAAAACTCTGCGCCGCCAGGGTTCTGGCGGCAACGTTCTCAGGGCGGGGTGTAATTCCCCACCGGCGGTAATTGCGCGCAATGTGCATAGCCCGCGAGCGCTTGGCGCCTCGAACTGCTCAGGCAGGACGGCGACAAGGTCAGCAGACCCGGTGTGATCCCGGGGCCGACGGTCATAGTCCGGATGAAGAGAGAACGGGATTGGCACCTAAGGGCCGCGCGCCTGTTCGCGCACGCGTACCCTTAAATCCCATTCGATTCATAACGCCCTGTTTTTTTCTTAAACAGGAGTCAGAACATGCAACCCACCGCAATCGACAGCAAAAGCAAAAACCATCACGGCGAGCGTGTCGCGTTTATCCAGGCCTGCTGGCACAAGGATATTGTCGACCAGTCGCGCAAAGGCTTCCTCGCCGAAATGATCGCCCAGGGCTACCAGGAATCGGACATCGATTTCTTCGAAGTCGGCGGCGCCTTTGAAATGCCCCTGCACGCCAAGCTGCTGGCCAAGACCGGCCGTTACGCCGGTATCGTCGCCGCCGCACTGGTGGTGGATGGCGGCATTTATCGTCACGAATTCGTCGCGCAATCGGTGGTCAGCGGCCTGATGCAGGTGCAGTTGGAAACCGAAGTGCCGGTATTTTCGGTATCCCTGACTCCCCACCATTTCCACGGGGGCAGCGAACACACCACGTTCTTCTACGAGCATTTCGTGCACAAGGGCCAGGAAGCTGCGCGGACGTGTGCCGACACCCTGCACAAGGTGCGGGCGATCCGTCGTAGCGAGCCGCGTGCTGTAGCGGTCTAAGCAACACCGCAAAACGAGTGTGGGAGGGGGCTTGCCCCCGATGGCGGTGTGTCAGTCAGCTCATCTGTAGCTGAAACACCGCTATCGGGGGCAAGCCCCCTCCCACATTTGAAGCCAGTCAGGCCTGAGATCTATGCAAGGCCAGCTTCTGTGGTCGGCACGATGAGAATTCCCGCGCGCAAACCATTCTTCACCTTCGGGTTGGGGAAGATGATGCGTGCGCCCTCCTCCTCGATCACCCAGCGGGTCTGGGCCACATCTTCGGCCAGCAGATACCCCTTTTCCAATTCCGAAAAGTTTTCCACGTCCGCCGGCAAATGCAGCAGGAACGCGTCGCTGTGCTTGATGATTTCCCGTGCAACGGCGAACAGCTTCAAGCCGTCGAGGTCGCCTGTCTCAGGCTCGGTGCCTTCGATGATGTGCTTGAGGCGCGTCTCCAGCCTGGACACATCCACGCTCTGGTTCTGGCCGAAAGGACGGGCCTTGCCCAGCTCCAGGGTGAAGGCCTCGGCGTCGAGTCGTTCGTAGGTGAACGCCGTGAAAGTGATAGAAGGCTTGTTCTGCAGCAGCACCGCCTCCATTCCGGCGGCGCGCAGGCGCTCCAGCTCACGGCGCGAATGCTGGCGCCCTTCTTTCCACGGATACAGCGCAAATTGCTCGATCTTCGAGCCGCGAATCGCGGTGTGCAGGTCGTAATGCAGGCGCGAACGGCCCGGCTGGCTGAAAAAGCTGCGGGCCAACTGTTCAAGTTCGGCGGCGCGCATGGCTTCGGGACCAATGTTGCTTTCATGCCGGCCGTTGAACAGCCGGTTGATGTCCAGTTCAAGGTAACGCTCGCCGCGACGCATGGCCTCGGGGTTGCCGAACAGGAACAGAATACGGGTGCGGGGCTTGATCTCCCCACGGGCGATGCCATGCAACAGGCGGTCGAGCAGTTCGATCGGCGCGGTTTCGTTGCCATGGATGCCGGACGACAGCAGCAGGTCGCCGCCATTGTCCCGGGCTTCAGGCGGGCGCACTTCAAGCGCGCCCTCACTGAGCCAGCGCATCTGCACGCCGTCGACAGTCAGTTGAATTTTTTGCGCCGGTTCACGACCGGCGAGGGTCAGTTCAAGCAGTTTGCCGAGGGCGAGCATAAGCAGCTTCCTTAGTGGTTGCAGCCTGGGCCGTGGACGTGATCGTCGTCGTCACCTTCGACGTCGGCCGGTTCCATTTCCAGTTCCAGGCTCATCAGGTTGGTCGCCAGCGGGCGCATCAGCAGGTTGGCGTACTCGGCGTCGCCCTCTTCCACATCCACACCGATCAGCAGTTGGCCACGGCCGTCATGCTGGATCCAGATCTCCTTGCCCTGCCAGACCACGGCAACGCGGGTGCAGGAGGTTTCCAGCTGGGTGCCGTCGGTGTCTTCAAGGATCAGCTTCAGGGTGTCGGTCATAAATAAAATATCTCAGCCGTAGGGCGTTAATTGATCTGGAAAGGATAAACCGAGCCCAGTTTAAGGATTTGCGTCAGTTCATCCAGTGCCGTCCGGCACTCAAGCAGCAATTGCGGGTCAGCCAGGTCGGTTTCGCGCAGGCTGTCGCGGTAGTGCCTGTTGACCCATTGGGTCAGGGTGTCGTACAGCGGCGCGGTCATGATAACGCCTGGATTCACCGCCGCCAGTTCGGTTTCGTTCAACGCCACACGCAAACGCAGGCACGCCGGGCCGCCGCCGTTCTGCATGCTTTGCTTGAGGTCGAACACCTTCACTTCGCGGATCAAGCCGCCGCTGGCCGTGAGGTGCTGCAGGTACGCCCAGACGCGCGGGTTGGCGCGGCATTCTTCCGGCACGATCAGCAGCATCGAGCCATCGGGACGTGTCAGCAACTGGCTGTTGAACAAGTAGGAGCGCACCGCATCTTCGACGCTGACCTGGGAACGCGGCACACACACGGACTGGAAGTTGCCGCCCCGCTTGCCCAACTTGCCCTGCAGTTCGGCGAGCATCTGTTCGGTGTTGAGGAACGCGTCCTCGTGGTAGAACAGCACCTCGCCGTTGCCGACCGCGATCACGTCGTTGTGGAACACACCGGCATCGATCACCGCCGGGTTCTGCTGGGCGTAGACCACGCCGTCATCCTTCAGGCCGTGCAGACGTGCAACCGCCTGGGACGCCTCGAGGGTCTGGCGCGCCGGATATTTTTGCGGGGCCGGGTAGCGAGCATCGAACGCACTGCGGCCAAACACGAAGAACTCGACGCCGGCCTCACCGTATTCACGGCAAAAGCGCGTGTGATTGGCCGCGCCCTCATCGCCAAACTGCGCCACCGCCGGCAGTGCCGCGTGATGGGCGAAGTGCTTCTGGTCGGCGAACATCGCCCCCAGCACGCGGCTGGTGGTCGGGTGTTCGATGCTGCGGTGGTATTTGCAGTTGAGGTTGGCAGCGGTGAAATGCACGCGGCCATCCGCCGTGTCGGCGCTGGGACTGACCGTGGCGGCGTTGGCCACCCACATGCTCGACGCCGAGCAGCTCGCCACCAACAACGGCATGGCGTGCCTGGCCGCCTGCTCGATGACCTGAGCGTCGGTGCCGCTGAAACCGAGGTTGCGCAGAGCGGCCACATCCGGGCGCTCCTGGGGCGCGAGTACGCCTTGCACAAAGCCCATGTCCATCAGCGCTTTCATTTTTTGCAGCCCCTGCAACGCCGCTTCCCTGGGGTTGGAATGCTGCTGGCTGTTGCTCTGGGACGCGACGTTGCCGAAGGACAAGCCGCCGTAGTTATGGGTCGGCCCCACTAGACCGTCAAAATTGACTTCATAGGATTTCATCGGCGAGGCTCCACGAACATCTGTTCTTATAGGCAATCTTCAACACACCACAGATTCAGTGTGGGAGGGGGCTTGCCCCCTCCCACATTCAAATAAGCGTAATGCCAGGTGTTAGCGTGGCGGGCACCGCCAACGTTGGGGTCTCCAGCGACGCCACCGGGTACGCGCAATAATCGGCCGCGTAATACGCACTGGCGCGATGGTTACCCGAGGCCCCGACCCCGCCAAACGGCGCGGTGCTGGCGGCGCCGGTCAGCTGTTTGTTCCAGTTGACGATACCGGCGCGGCTTTCCAGCCAGAACTGCTGGTAACGCGCCTCGGAATCCGACAGCAGGCCTGCGGCCAGGCCGTACTGGGTGTCGTTGGCCTCGGCAATCGCCGAAGCAAAATCTGCGTAGCGAATCACCTGCAACAGCGGGCCGAACAGTTCTTCGTCTTCGCGCTCGGTCACTGAGGTCACGTCGATGATGCCCGGGGTCAGCAAGGCGGCCTGGTCCCGGGGTTGGGTCATTTCCAGCAGCGCCACAGCGCCATTGGCCAACATCAGTTCCTGGGCGTCCATCAAGGCTTTGGCGGCAGCCAGGGAAATCACCGAGCCCATGAATGGCGGCGGTTGCTGGTCGAACGCGCCCACTTCAATGGCGGCGCTGACCGCTACCAGACGTGCCAGCAACGCATCGCCCCAGGCGCCTTCCGGCACCAGCAAGCGACGGGCGCAGGTGCAGCGCTGGCCGGCGGAGATAAACGCCGACTGGATGATGGTGTACACCGCCGCATCCACGTCGGCCACTTCGTCTACCACCAGCGGGTTGTTGCCACCCATTTCCAGGGCCAGGATCTTGTCCGGACGCCCGGAGAACTGCTGGTGCAGGTGGTTGCCGGTTCGGCTGGAACCGGTGAAGAACAGACCGTCGATGCCTGGGTTGGCCGCCAGCGCGATACCGGTTTCCCGCGCGCCTTGCAGCAGGTTCAATACACCCGCCGGTAAACCCGCTTCGATCCAGCACTGCACGGTCAGCTCGGCAACTTTGGGCGTCAGCTCGCTCGGTTTGAACAGCACGGTGTTACCCGCCAGCAGCGCCGGGACAATATGCCCGTTCGGCAAGTGACCGGGAAAGTTGTAGGGGCCGAACACCGCCACCACACCGTGAGGCTTGTGGCGCAGCACAGCGGTGGCGTCGCCCAGGGCGCCGCTCTTCTCGCCGGTACGCTCGCGATAACTTTGCACCGAGATGGCGATCTTGTTGGCCATGCTGGTGACTTCAGTCGCCGATTCCCACAGCGGCTTGCCGGTTTCCTCACCAATGCAGCGGGCGATTTCATCAGCGCGGCTTTTCAGCGTGGCGGCGAAGGTTTCGAGCACACCGATGCGCTCTTCCAACGACTGCCGAGCCCAGCCTGGAAACGCCTGACGCGCAGCCTGCACGGCGGACTCGACCTGTTCGGCCGTCGCGCCATTGCCGCTCCACAGCACTTGCTGGGTGACCGGGTTACGCGACTCAAACAGTTCACCCTGGCCAGCCAGCCAGCTACCTGCGATGTACAACGAATTCATTATTTCGACTCCCGAGCAGCAGACAACGCAACAGCACGCACTTGATCACCGACCACCAACTGCAGGCGCCTGGCGGTCTGGGGATCGACCACCAACGTGCCCGCAGCCAGACGGGCCGGTGCGGCCGTGATGCGGCAGTCTTCGCGTTTGCGGTTATGGATCAGGAACGGCGTGGCGTCGTCCCCCGGCGTGCCGATGGCCAGCACCAGCGCCTGGCTGTCGCGCACCGCACGAATCTTGCTGGTTTCACACTCCACCGCCGGGCCCGCGTCGAAAATATCCACATAGCCCTGGTAGCTGAAGCCTTCGCTCTTGAGCATGCTCAGCGCCGGCTCGGTGTCCGGATGCACCTTGCCGATCACGTTGCGCGCGTCTTCGGAAAGAAAGCAGCTGTACAGCGGAAACTTCGGCATCAGCTCGGCGATAAACGCCTTGTTGCCGACGCCGGTGAGGTAGTCGGCCTGGCTGAACTCCATCTTGAAGAAGTGTCGGCCCAGGCTTTCCCAGAACGGCGAGCGCCCTGCCTCGTTGGACACGCCGCGCATCTCGGCAATGATCTTGTTGCCAAACAATTGCGGGAATTCGGCGATGAACAACAGGCGCGCCTTGGCCAGCATGCGGCCATTGAGGCCGTTGCGGTAATCGGCGTGCAGGAACAACGAGCACAGCTCGGAATTGCCGGTGAGGTCGTTGGCCAGGAACAACGTCGGAATTTCGCGGTAGATATTCAACTCCTGGGAGGCGCTGACCGTCAGGCCGACCCGGAAGTTGTACCAGGGCTCGCGCAGGCCGACGGCGCCGGCAATGGCCGAAATCCCCACTACCCGACCTTCGTCGTTTTCCAGCACGAACAGGTAGTCCGCATCGCCGCGCCCGGCTTCGCCGCGAAAGGTTTTCTCCGCCCAGCCCACGCGATGGGTCAGGCGCTCTTCGTTGGCCGGCAAGGTGGTGAGGCCGGTGCCGGTGCTGCGCGCCAGGTCAATCAGGGCCGGTAAATCGCTGCTGCGTACGGGACGAACGATCATGCTATCTCCTCGAACGGGCCGCTGTGGTCAGCCACCCGCGAAACTCTCTTTTTAAACCGCAACCAGGCGCACACTCGCACCTTCGCCCACACCCAGGGCTTCAGCTGCCTCCAGGTCCAGAATCACTGGCTTGCCCGGCGCGTAGTCCAGCTCCAGCATCACCGCGCGGTAATCCTGCAACTGCGCGTTGCTCACCAGGTACTGGCGACCGACGCCCTTGGCCATCTCGCCGATTTTCACCGGCACCACGCGGCTCTGGGCAATCGAGCGAATCCCCGACACCCGCGCGTGCAGCGTCGGGCCGCCGTCGAAGATGTCGATGTAGTGATCGGTCTCGAAGCCTTCGCGCATCAGGATGTCGAAGGTGATCTGTGCACGCGGGTGCACCTGGCCCATGGCCTCCTGGGCTGCGTCCGGCAGCAGCGGCACGTAGATCGGGTAATGCGGCATCAGCTCGGCGAGGAAGGTACGGCTTTTCAGCCCGCACAGGCGCTCGGCGGCGGCGTAGTTGAGGTCGAAGAAGTTGCGACCGATGGCGTCCCAGAACGGCGAATCGCCGTTTTCGTCGCTGTAGCCAACGATCTCGGTCACCACCGAATCGGCAAAGCGCTCCGGGTGGCTGGCGACGAACAGCAGGCGACCACGGGAATTGAGTTCCGACCACGGCGAACCGACCAATGCAGGCTTCACGTAGAAACTGGTGAGCAGGCTATTGCCGGTCAGGTCGTGGCACTGGGAAAGCACGTGGATCTTGTTGTGGATCTTCAGCTCGCGGGAGGCGTGCACAAAGGTTTCGTTACGAAAACTGTAGAACGGCTCGGAGTAGCCGGCTGAAGCAACGATGGCCGAGCAGCCGGCGAGCTTGCCGGTGTCGGTGTCTTCAAGCACGAAGAAATAGCTTTCTTCACCGTTGAAACTCACTTCGGCCGCGAAGGACGCTTCACTGGCGGCGATCTTGTCGCTCAGGCGTTCCACATCATCCGGCAAGGAAGTCACACCAATCGGGCTGTCCGCAGCCAGACGCTGTACCTCGCCCAGATCAGCCATTTGCGCGGGGCGCATCACCAGCATGGTGTCACTCCTTAACTCGAAAAACTCATAGGAAAAAATACCGGACACGGGAACTGAGTTCACACAGATCCCATGTGGGAGGGGGCTGGCCCCCGATAGCAGTGTGTCAGTTGATAAATCAGGGGACTGATCCACCGCCATCGGGGGCAAGCCCCTTCCCACATTTGGAAACGGTCCGACCTGCCAAATGTGTTGCTATCAGGCTTGGGTCAACGTCTTCACAGCACGTTCAAAACGGTCCAGGCCTTCCTTGATGTCCGCCTCTTCCACCACCAGGCTTGGCGCAAAGCGCAGCACGTCCGGGCCGGCTTGCAGGATCATCAGGTTCTCTTTCTCGGCGGCGTTGAACACGTCCTTGGCCCTGCCTTTGAATGCATCGCTGAGCACACAACCGATCAGCAAGCCCATGCCGCGCACTTGCGTAAAGATGCCGTATTGCGTGCCGATCTGCTCCAGGCGCGCCTTGAACAGCGCGTGTTTGGCATTCACGCCGGCCAGCACTTCGGGGGTGTTGATCACGTCGATCACGGCTTCCGCCACCGCGCACGCCAGCGGGTTGCCGCCATAGGTGGTGCCGTGGGTGCCGACCACCAGGTGCTTGGCCAGGTCTTCACGGGTGAGCATCGCGGCAATCGGGAAACCGCCGCCCAGGCTCTTGGCGCTGGTGAGGATGTCCGGCGTCACGCCGTAATGCTGGTAGGCGAACAGGTGACCGCTGCGGCCCATGCCGGTTTGCACTTCGTCAAATACCAACAGCGCGTCGTGGGCGTCGCACAGTTCGCGGGCGCCTTGCAGGTAAGTCAGTTCGGCCGGCAATACACCGCCCTCACCCTGGATCGGCTCCAGCACCACGGCGCACGTCTTGTCCGACACAGCGGCCTTCAGTGCAGCCAGGTCGTTGTAAGGCACATGGGTGATGCCAGTGATTTTCGGCCCGAAACCATCGGAGTACTTGGACTGGCCACCGACGTTGACGGTGAACAGCGTACGGCCGTGGAAGCTGTTCAGCGCGGCGATGATCTCGTACTTCTCGCTGCCGAAACGGTCGAACGCGACGCGACGGGCCAGCTTGAAGGCGGCCTCGTTGGCTTCGGCGCCGGAGTTGCAGAAGAACACGCGCTCGGCAAACGTGGCGTCGATCAGCTTATGAGCCAGGCGCAGCGCCGGCTCATTGGTGAACACGTTGGAGACATGCCACAGTTTGTTGGCCTGTTCGGTCAGCGCACCGACCAGCGCCGGATGGGCGTGGCCCAATACGTTGACCGCGATGCCGCCGGCAAAATCGATCAACTCACGACCCGCCTGGTCCCACACGCGCGAACCTGCGCCACGCACGGGAATAAAGGCGGCAGGTGCATAGTTGGGCACCATGACCTGGTCGAAATCGGCACGTTGCACCGGGGCTTGCTCAACGGACATCGGAGTCTCCTGAAGAGGAACGCCTGCCTGGAACTGGCGGGCGATGCAGGGATTGTAAGGACAGTTTTCGGCTGGGCCTTGTCGCCAAGCGACAACTTCTTATAGCGCCAACCCGCGTTTTTCGGGGGTTTACGCCAATGCGACAAATAGCGTCGCAATGGCGCAGTTTAAACGGTGCATCAGGTTTGCGTCAGGATATCCGGTGAAAGGGTGGCGACGCGCTAACTATCTAAAGTTCGCCGCCCGGGACCGGCTGGTTAACTGCAAGCCTTCATGACTTGCACGGACCCGCTCCATGACGAACATCGACTATTCCGATACCCGCCTGCCTGACAGCCACTATCAACTGTTGACCGGCACCCTGCCCCCCTGGCTCGGCAATGCCTCTGCCAGCAAACGCCAGGCGCTCAAAGCCGTCCAGCCGCTGCAGTTGCAGGGCAGCGCTGAACAACGGGCCGCACTTGCGCGGCTGACCGGCGCCCACTGGGAGGCGCAAAACAGCGTAGACCTGGGGTTGCAAAGCCTGCAGGACATCAAGGCGTTCGCCACGCCGATACTCGAACAGGCACTCAAAGCCGACTTCAACCTGGTGCTGGATGTCGAGGCGACCTATCTGCGCCTGTACATCCCCGATCACATCCCCTGGTTTTCGATACGCTCCGGCGCAGCGCGAACCTGGACGGTCTCGCTATTGGACGCCGCCCTGCATAATTTCGAACACAAGGAAACCCTGGTCGACGCCTACGCACCGGCCTCGACCTTTATCACAAAGCCCTCGACCGGCGGCCAATTCGACACCCTGGCGCAGATCAAGCGTGTGCTTTCAATTCCGGCGTTCACCAGCCTGTGCCGTGACCTGGATATCGGCGCCCGCTACGCCCGCTACCTCAACGAAGCGCTGGGCATGTCCAACCCTGTGGCCGCTGCGGTCTTGCGCCTGAAGGTCGATGCCAGCCAGAAAGCCGCTCTACGGGCAGCCCTGCAATTGGCCCGGATCAACGCAGATATCAGCGATGACTACGCTGACGTGATCGAAAGCTTGATCGCCGGCACACCCGACCCCAGGCTCGACGGCGCGCGCCTGCGCTGCCAGGATTTACGCATGATGGGGATTGCGCTGACGGGCATTCAACTGTTCGCCCCCGAGCTTGAAAGCCCGCGGTCGCCGCAACGCCTGGTGGCGTATGTTCCCGATGATCCGCAGCACCCCGTCAAGGAATATGCGTCACCCCTGGCGTTCAAGCAGGAGCTGACCCGACAACTGCGTGACCGCGACTACCAAACCTTTTTCAGCCGCTTCGTGCCCCACGCTCAACTCGGGGTGTTTTTTTCCGGCTTGAGCCAGCATCTGGCACGGATCACCTGGCACCCGCCGGTCAAGGGCAGCGGCCAGGCGCCCTGGCGCAGCACGCCCATCGACGACCCCAAGCTACAGTTTGATGCCCAGCCCATCACGGGCGATCCCTGGTTGCACCTGTACCATCGCAAACTCGACAAGATCCTCAACGACGCCCGCACGCTGGCGGTCTCCACCGCCAGCGTCGATCGTGAGGCGCGCTGGCGGCTGTGGGACTCTTTCGTCGATGTAGCGGCCTCAATCCTCAATGCCGCACTGATGGTGGTGGCCCCCTTCGTCCCGGGGCTGGGCGAATTGATGCTGGGCTACATGGCCTATCAACTGCTTGATGACGTGTTCGAAGGCATCGTCGACTGGGCCGAAGGCCTGGGCAAGGAGGCTTTTGGTCATCTCATGAGCGTGCTGGAATCCCTGGTGCAAATGGGGGCTTTCGCAGTGGGCGGCCAGATTGGCCCGGCCGAATTGCGCAAAGTGCTGCCCGAACCCGTCCTCGCGTACATCGACAGCTTCAAACCGGTGAGCCTGGCCAACGGCGCCCAACGCTACTGGAAACCGGACCTGGCGCCCTACGAATATCCATCCGCCTTGCCGCCGCGCATCGGCATCAATGAGTTGGGCCTGCACGAGGTGCGCAGGGAATCGATTTTGCCCCATGAAGGCAAGCTGTACTCCGTGGAAAAAGACGCCGACAGCGAGTTCTATCGCATCAAGCACCCAAGCCGTCCTGAAGCCTACCGCCCCGTGGTGCGGCACAACCAGGCCGGCGCCTGGCATACCGAGCTTGAACAACCGCTGGCGTGGGACAGACCTACGCTGTTGCGTCGGCTGGGGCACAGTGCCCAGGCACTGAGCGAGGCGGACCGGGAACTGGCCCTGGACATCAGCGGCGTTCCCGAAGACGCCGTGCGCAAGATGCACGTCAACAGCGAACGCCTGTCGCCCCTGCTGGACGATACCTTGAGCCGCCTGCGCATCGACCGCAGCCTCCAACGGCTGATCGAGCAGCTGCGCAGCGACGACCCGGCGGTGCATCACCAGATCGACCCTCAAGACACCTTGCAGTTGCTGACCACCCACGGGCCATGGCCGCGTACCAAAGCGTTGCGCATCATCGATGACAAGGGCCAGACCGCCTGGGCGTTCGGCGACAGGAACGTGCCGGTGATCCAGGTACACGAAGCCCAGCTGGAAAACGGCGACTTGCTCAAAACCGTCTTGCGTGGGCTGGGCCCCGAGGAAATTCGCGCCCAATTCGATGAACGCGCCAGCGACCCCGAGCTGAGCCTGGAAAACCGCAGCCGCCTGCTGCGCCATAGCCTGGCCGATATTGCCGAGCGTCAGCGCAGCGCGTTGTTCGAATCGCGCTATGCACCGTTGCGGGCCTCCGTCGCCCCCCTTACCCAACAATTGCTCAGCACCACACCTGAATTGCCCGCAAGCGTTGCGCAAACCCTGGTGAACCAAATGACCGGCGCCGAGCTTGCGCTCCTGCATGACGGCAACACCCCGCCACGCCTGGCCGAACTGGCACGCACCGCATGGAGCGAAGTACGGGTCAATCGCGCCTACGAGGGGCAGCACCTGGCCGCACCGCCGCCCCTGGACACCGATCGCCTTGAATTGAACAGCCTGCGCCTGCTGCCGGGCTGGTCGAGCGAGATACGGTTCGACGCTCGCCATCACTCGCCCACCGGCCCCACCTGGCTGCAGATCGGCCCGACCGATGCGCCCATTCACCGCACACTGGTGCGCACCGAAGCAGGGCGCTACATCCCCTGCGACGAACAGGGCGAGCTTTCGAGTGAAACGGACCTGTATTCGGCCATTTTGAGTGCACTGCCCGATCAACAACGCGATCAGCTCGACCTGCGGATTCACCAGGGCGCCGAACTCAAGAGGCGCCTGCGGCAACATTCATTGCCCCGCGATGAACTGCGTGTGCTGCTCACGCCTGATATCAAACCGCAGAGCGTCACGGAAACCCTGCGCCTGTTAGGCAGCGACAACGGCTACCGTGCCCAGGCACCGGCACCGCTGGGCCCGCCGAGCCTGCTGGACCGCGCGCGCGCCCTGTACCCCGAACTTCGCGAACACCCATTGACCACGCTGGTGAACCACTTGCACTCACAGACAGGTGGCGCGCTCGCCGGCCTGGAAGCGCTGGGCATCGAATACCGCCAACTGGAACGTGACCTCAGTACCTGGCAACGCAATATCCCGCTTCAAGACCCCGCGCACGGCTCCCTGCTCAGCCTGCGCCAGCGCCAGTACGAGCAACGCAATCGCGAACTCATTGCCACTGAACTCAAACGCTGCTGGCGCCGGGAGCTGCCCGTTGATGATTACTTCGAAGACCCTGCGCGCGACGGCTACCGGCTGAACCTTCACTATCACATTCGCGGCGAACTTCCACGGCTATCGGCCAACTTCGATCACGTCTCGATGCTGACCCTCTCAGGCAGCCACCACACACAGGGCGCCGCCGGGTTTCTGGCCCTCTTTCCCCGCCTGCGCCATCTGAGCGTTGACAGTATTCCCTTGGGCAGCGTGCCGCCGGTCGTGTTTCAGATGCGCGGCCTGAACGTACTGAGCCTGAGCGACTGCAGCGTCACCCTGACGCCCCACAGCCAGACCCGGCTCGCCTCGCTGACCCAACTGCAAACCCTGGACCTGCATAAAAACCCTTTGGGCCGGGTGCCCAGCGTGGAAGCAATGAACGAGTTGAACACCCTGGACCTGTCCGAAACCGGCATTGATCGCCTCCCTCCCGGCATGCTCACCCGCAATGACCTGAGCGCGGCCTTTCTCAGCGGCAACCGGATCAGCGAATTACCTGAGGCGCTGTTCGAACTGCCCTCACATACCAGCGTTGCCTTCGACCTGTCTGACAACCCGCTGTCATCGGCCACCCTTGAGCGCGTTAAAACCTACTATCAGCAACATGGCACCTACTGGGAGGCCAATGCGCCAGCGGTAGATGTGCGTGACGCACAACAGCTGTACCCCTCGCTGGACATCAACAAGATCAACCAGTTTATCTACAGCCTCCCAGGCAATCTGGAAGCGGGTAAGCGCGAGCTGGCAAGATTGGCGGGGGAATTGGGTACGCTGCAGTCAGAACTCAACCATTGGGCGCAACAACCGCAGCTGGCGCCCCCGGAAGCCACCCGGCGCAGCCAGCTTAACGCCTTGCTTGAACGAAGCTGGCGCAGGGAAATCCCCCAGGACACTCAATTCGTCCATGCCCTGGAAATCCCCGCAACACTGGCGGGCGAGTTGCCCACGCTGAGCGCGCGCTTCAAGCATGTTGGCTCACTGACCATCAAAGGCAATGGCGGCCCAATGCAATCGACGGCCTTGATCGACAGTTTCCCGGCCCTGAGCATCCTGCACCTCGAAAACGTTGCGCTCGGCGACATGCCGGCGCCGGTGTTCAACCTGCCGGCACTGACCGTACTGGGACTGCCACGCTGCTCGATAGCACTGAGCCCCGCCAGCGCCGCGAAGTTGCAAGGCATGAGCCGCCTCGAATACCTGAACCTGGATCACAATCCACTGGTAAACACCCCGGACTTCAGTCACTTGTCCAGACTGAGCAGCATTTCACTCAAGGACACCGGATTGACGCAGGTCCCCCAGAGCCTGCTGGGCGACCCGCCACGCCAGTCGATCAACTTGAGCAAAAACGCTATCGAGCAACTGCCCGACGCGCTGTTTTCCATGCCGGCCTCGAGCACCAGTGGCCTGGACCTGTCGGAAAACCCGTTGGCACCCCAGGCCCTGGAGTCGATCAAACGCTACTGCCAGCGCACCGGCGAAAGCTTCGCCGCCCAGGCACCCGTGGCCCAACGCCGGCGCACGCAGCAGCTATACCCCTCGTTCCTCGACACCGAGGCAGACCGTTTCATCTTCCACCTGCCCGGCGACTTGGCGGCAGTGGACCCAACGCTGACGCACCTGGCGGCCGAGTACGAACAACTGGGCAATGACCTGCAACTGTGGGTGCAGGCCGTTCCGGACCGCCATCCGATCCTGGATGTACCCATTGATGAACAAACCCGTGCCCAGGACCAACTGAGGCGACGCAACTTCAAGACACTGCTGGAACAGGCCTGGCGACGAGAAAGCCCCGAGGATGAAGACAGCCTGGACGATGAGCTCACCCATCAAGTCATACTCGACACTCCGGTGATGGGCGATTTACCAACATTGAACGCCAACTTCGACCACGTGACCTTGCTCCAACTGGACGGGAACGGCACCACGACCGGCGTCGACACGATGTTGCGCAGCTTCACCCACCTGCAAACACTCAGGCTCAGCAAATGCTCCCTGGGCGCCCTGCCCGAGGCGCTCCAGCGCATGCCCAAGCTGTCCACGCTGGACATGACCGAATGCGCGATACGATTGACCCCCGAAACCCGTGGCAGGCTGACCGCCCTGACCGAACTTGAGTTCGTCAATCTGAGCCACAACCCCTTGGGCCTTACCCCTGAAATCAGCTCATTGCGTGAACTGACCTCGCTGCACTTGAGCAACGCGGCACTGAACGAAGTTCCGCAGGGCGTCTTTGGCCTGGATCAACTGCAAACGCTGGACTTGAGCAACAACGCCATCCAGGAGATACCGGCGGACTTGCTGGAGACCTCGGCAGCCTTCAATGGCGACAGCGATTTGAGCGGCAACCCCCTGTCGGCGCAAAGCCTGCTGCGCTTGCGTCAGTACTATCAGCGCACGGGCGTGGACTTCCAGGTGGCGGCCGCCACCGTGGACAATCAAGGCAGACCCCTGGTAGTGGCCAGGCCTGTCCCCGACGAAGACTGAGGTCGATCAACCGCGCTCGGACGGTACCGACGACAATTCAAACGGGCTGCTGCTGCGGCGCTGGTTGCGGTCTTCGCGCGGCGTAGCGCCGAAGAAGTTACGGTAGGCGCTGGAGAAGTGCGGCCCCGAGGAAAAGCCGCACGACAGGCCGATCTGGATGATCGACTTGCTGGTTTGCATCAGCATCTGGCGGGCCTTGTTCAGGCGCAATTCGAGGTAGTACTGACTGGGGACGCGGTTGAGGTATTGCTTGAAGATGCGTTCCAGTTGTCGTCGGGACACGCACACGTGCTGGGCGATTTCATCGGTGGTCAGCGGTTCTTCGATATTCGCTTCCATCAATAGAACAGCCTGGGTCAGTTTCGGATGACTGGAACCCAGGCGGTTCTGCAAGGGGATGCGCTGGCGCTCGCCGCCTTCACGGATGCGCTCTACCACCAGTTCTTCGGAGACCGCGCCGGCCAGTTCGGCGCCGTGGTCACGCGCGAGTACCGCCAGCAGCAGATCGAGCACCGACATGCCGCCGCAAGCGGTCAGGCGATCACGGTCCCAGTCAAACAGATGACTGGTGGCGATGACCTTGGGGAAGCGCTCGGCAAAATCGTCCTGCCAGCGCCAGTGCACGGCGGCGCGATAGCCGTCGAGCAAGCCGAGCTGGGCCAGCGGGTACACGCCCGCCGATAATCCACCGATCACACACCCTGCCCGGACCAGTTGCTTGAGCGCAGTGCTGAGCTGGGAAGCGATGAAGGTGGGCGGCTCGTCCGCCAGCAGGAACAGTTTCTGAAAGCCGTCCAACTTGCCGGCCCACGGCTCGCCGGGCAACTGCCAGGCCCCTTCGGTTTGCGGCTCGGCCTGTAGAAACGATAACTCGTAGACCACCTCCGGATGCACCCGCTGAGCAACGCGCAAGGCCTCCTCAGCCAGCGCAAGCGTGAGTGCTTTTGTGCTGGGCCAAATCAGGAAACCAATTTTATGGGCGGTCATGGAGTGCTATCCGAAGCGAGTAACGGTAATGAAGACAGAGGCCAATGCTAGCCGGTAAACCGACACAAATCTCAAAAACAATGGTGATCAAATGTGGGAGGGGGCTTGCCCCCTCCTACATAAAGCAGCTCCAACAGCAAAGGACTATTTCAAGCTGCCGGAGAGGAACTGCTGCAACCGTACGGACTGCGGGTTCACCAGCACTTCGCGCGGGTTGCCGCGCTCTTCGACAATGCCTTTATGCAGAAACACCAACTGGTTCGACACCTCACGGGCAAAGCCCATTTCATGGGTCACCACCACCATGGTGCGGCCTTCCTGGGCCAGGTCCTGCATCACCTTGAGCACTTCACCGACCAACTCGGGGTCAAGCGCCGAGGTCGGTTCGTCGAACAGCATCACCTCAGGCTCCATCGCCAGGGCACGGGCAATGGCCACGCGCTGCTGCTCGCCGCCGGACATGTGGCCGGGGAACGCATCCTTGCGATGGCCCACACCGACCTTGGCCAGGTAGTGCTCGGCCTTTTCACGGGCTTCTTTCTTCGACACGCCCAGCACATGCACCGGCGCTTCCATCACGTTTTCAATCGCGGTCATGTGCGACCACAGGTTGAAATGCTGGAACACCATGGACAGGCGCGAACGCATGCGCTGCAGTTGTTTGGGGTCGGCGGCCTTCATCGCGCCGTCTTTGGTCGCGACCAGTTTCAGCTCTTCGTTGTTGAGCAGGATCTTGCCGGCGTGGGGCTGCTCCAGCAGGTTGATGCAGCGCAAAAACGTACTTTTGCCCGAACCACTGGAGCCGATGATGCTGATCACATCACCAGCTGCGGCGGCCAGGGACACGCCCTTGAGCACTTCATGACTGCCATAGCGTTTATGCAGGTCTTGGACTTCAAGCTTGTACATGCGGTCGGTTCTCACAAAAACAGGTGGTCAGTCGTTGAGCAAGCGCCCGTGACGCAGCGCTTCGCGCCCCGCCACCTTGGCCAGCCAGAAACCCGCTTGGGCATAACGCAGCCGTTCAACGGCAAACAATACCCCGGACGTACCCGCGCAGATAATGCTCACGCGGTCGGCCAGGGGATCAATCACTTCAAAAATGGGGTCGCCCTGCTCGACCCAGTCACCGGCCTTACGCAGGTAACTGATCACCCCGGCGTGGGGAGCGAACAGCAATTCGGTGCCTTCGAACGGCATGCCTTCGCACGCTTCGTGTTGCGGTGCCGGCCATTCGCCCTTGATCAGGCCTTGCTCGGCCAGAAACGCCAGGATGCCTTCAGCGTGGAAGATCGCTTCATCGCGACCGGTGTCAGCCTGGCCGCCCAACTCCAGCGTCGTCGCCAGACAGGCCAGTGGAATCTGCGCGTCGGGGAACGTGCGCGACAAACGCAGCCAGGGCAACGAACAGGCTTCATCAAACGAACTGCCGCCGGAATCTTCCGCGAGCAGGCCGACCTTCACATGCAAATGCGCCGACAGCGAGCGCCACTGCGGCCAGTGCTGGGGCAGTGCGTACATGTGCAGCGCGGCCTCGGCGTCGCAATGCAGGTCGAGCACCACGTCGGCGGTGCAGGCATGGCTGAGCAGGATACGTTGCATGCCTTGCAACTGGCTGCTCGGCGCGGGCAAGGCCGTGAGCACATCGCTCATGGCCTGGCGAATCATGCGCACATTGGCATGGGGGTCATCGCCCAGCTTGCCTTGCAGCCGCTCGGCGACCGGCTCGCTCAGCTCAACGAAATCGCGGTTGAAATTCTTGCCGCTGCCCACCTCGAAACGGCCCTGATGGCTGCCTTGCAGCAACTGGCCCAGGCCCATCGGGTTGGCCACCGGTACCAACTCGATCACGCCGTTAAGCGCGCCTTGCTGTTCCAGTTCGGTGAGGCGCTTTTTCAGCTCCCAGGCCGCGCGCATGCCGGGTAACTCATCGGCGTGCAGGCTGGCCTGGATATACGCCTTGCGCTCGCCACTGCCGAAACGAAACACGCTCAGCTGGCGTTCACAGCCCAGGTGACCCCAGGGCAACAGGTGATCGATACGTTCCATATCAATGCTTCCGTGGAGCCAGGTAGCTCAGCCAGCGGCGCTCGGCCAACTTGAACAGGCGCACCAGGATGAATGTCAGGCACAGGTAGAACACGCCGGCGGTGATATAGGCTTCGAACGGCAGGTAATACTGGGCGTTCACCGTGCGCGCGGCACCGGTGATATCGATCAGGGTGACGATGGAGGCCAGGCTGGTGGTCTGCAGCATCATGATCACTTCGTTGCTGTACTGCGGCAGCGCGCGGCGCAGGGCCGAAGGCAACAGGATGCGGCGGTACAGCTTGTAGCGCGACATGCCCATGGCCTTGGCCGCTTCGATCTCGCCATTGGGCGTGGCCTTGAGGCTGCCGGCGATGATCTCGGCGGTGTAGGCGCTGGTGTTGATCGCAAACGCCAGGCACGCACAGAACGTAGCGCTGGACAGCAGCGGCCACAGGAAGCTTTCCCGCACCGCTTCGAACTGGGCCAGCCCGTAGTAGATCAAAAACAGCTGCACCAGCATCGGCGTGCCGCGAATCACATAGGTGTACAGCCACGCCGCACCATTGACGATCGGCTGCTTGGACACGCGCATCAGGCCCAGGGGCAAGGCGGCGAGCAGGCCGAAGAACAGTGCGATGGCGAGCAGTTTGAGGGTGGTCAGCAGGCCGCCGAGGTACAGCGGCATGGCCTCCCAGATGACGTTGTAGTCGAAGATCATAGATCAGCCGCCCTTACGCCTACCGAGTAGCGCTTCTCAAGGTAGCGCAGGGCCAGCAACGACACGCTGGTAATCACCAGGTACATCGCCGCCACTGCGAGGAAGAAGGTAAAAGGCTCGCGGGTGGCGTCGGCCGCCTGCTTGGCCTTGAACATCATGTCTTGCAGGCCCACCACTGAAATCAGCGCAGTCGCCTTGGTCAGAACCAGCCAGTTGTTGGTGAAACCGGGGATCGCCAGCCGAATCATCTGCGGCACCATCACCCGGAAAAACACCTGGAAGCTGCTCATGCCATACGCCAGGCCGGCTTCAGCCTGGCCCTTGGGAATGGCCATGAAGGCGCCGCGGAAGGTTTCCGACAGGTAGGCGCCAAAGATGAAACCCAGGGTGCCGATACCGGCGGCCAGGGGGTTCAGGTCGATATAGTCGTCGTAGCCGAGCAGCGGCGCGACGCGGTTGAGCAGGTCCTGACCGCCGTAGAAAATCAGCAGGATCAGCACCAGGTCGGGGATCCCGCGGATCACCGTGCAGTACAAGTCACCCAGCCAGGCCAACCAGCGCACCGGCGACAGGCGTAACGCGACCCCGATCAGACCCAGAACAATGGCCAGGGCCATGGACGACAAGGCGAGCTGAAGCGTCAACCATGCGCCATCGAGGATAACGGCCCCGTAGCCTTTCAACATGATTCAGGTCCTCGAAAAGGGGGATGAAAAAATGGCGCAAACTTCAGAGTGTTCTGTTGCTTGCGCCATTTCAGACAGACAGCTGCGACGATTTACTTGGCTTCAGGCCCGTAAATGTCGAAGTTGAAGTACTTGTCCTGGATTTTCTTGTACTCGCCGTTGGCACGGATCGCTGCGATAGCGGCGTTGATACGGTCCAGGTTTTCCTGGTCGCCCTTGCGTACCGCGATGCCTACGCCGTCGCCGAAGTATTTGACGTCGGTGAACGATGGGCCGGTGAACGCGTAGCCTTTGCCGGCGGGGGTGTCGAGGAAACCTTCCTGCAGCAGGGTGGCGTCAGCCACGGTGCCGTCGAGGCGACCGGCTTCCACGTCCAGGTAGATTTCGTTCTGCGAGCTGTAAGGCACAACCGTGGCGCCTTTGGGGGCCAGCACTTCCTTGGCGAAGCGATCGTGGATCGAACCGCGCTGCACACCAATCTTCTTGCCCTTGAGTTCATCCAGGCTGTCGCTGACCGTGGTGCCTTCCTTCAACACCAGGCGCGCCGGCGTCAGGTAGTAGCGGTTGGTGAAGTCGACGGACTTCTTGCGGTCTTCCGTGATGGACATGGACGACAGGATCGCGTCGATCTTGCGCACTTTCAGCGCCGGGATCAGGCCGTCGAATTCCTGCTCGACCCAAGTGCACTTCACGTCCATCTGCTTGCACAGGGCGTTGCCGATGTCGTAGTCAAAACCGACGATGCTGCCATCCGGCGCCTTCGAGGCAAACGGAGGGTAAGCGGCTTCAATACCAATCTTCAGTGGCTTGCCTTCGGCGAAAGCCTGCATGGACAGCACGGACAGCGCCAGGGCGCCCAACAGCACGAGTTTCTTCATCTTGGGACTCCATCGGTATAGGGCAAAACAGCAGTATGAGCCATGGCCCACGATGCGGCGAAGGTGAAACCGAATAGCGTTGCAGCGTCCTGCGCCAGAGAGTGCCAGCGACGACGAGCGAGTGATCGGCATTCTAACGACAGGCGGAAAGCCGATATTTCCTCAATGCGACAACAATTTACAGAAGCACCGAGAAAGCGGTTCCAGCCCATTGACAGCCTCTGAATTTTATGCAGAGACAAAAGATATTAAACCAGCTAATGCTGCAAATTGCGGGCCTATTATTCGCAAACCCTTCTGGCACGGCAAGTGTGGCGTTTAATCTTATTTGCGGGGGTGTCTGAAACGCGGTTTTTCGGGGCGCGGATGTAGCCGTTCGCCTCATGCCAGGGCGCAGGGTTACACATTTGCGTTCGACGGTAACATTCAGAAATATCCTACTGCGCAAATCGATATTTATTGGCTTGTTGGTTATGCGGGTCTGTCAGACCACCCTCTGCACACGCCTTGAAATGCAATCCAAATGTGGGAGGGGGCTTGCCCCCGATAGCGGTGTGCCAGCTGATACATGCTCCACTGACCCACTGCCATCGGGGGCAAGCCCCCTCCCACAAGGGATCTTCACTGTGTGCAAGATCCCATAAAAAAGCCCCACCCGGCCTGCACCGAATGGGGCTTTGTCCCACCTACCCCGCCTTACGCGACGTTCATGGTCTTGTGCGTCTCAATCAACTGCGCAACCACCCCCGGGTCGGCCAGGGTGGAGATATCCCCCAGCCCGTCATATTCAGCCGTGGCAATCTTGCGCAGAATGCGCCGCATGATTTTCCCCGAGCGTGTCTTCGGCAAGCCCGGCGCCCACTGGATCACGTCCGGCGAAGCAATCGGGCCGATCTCCTTGCGCACCCAGTTCTTCAACTCCAGGCGCAATTGCTCGCTGGGCTCTTCGCCGCCGATCAAGGTGACGTAGACATAAATGCCCTGCCCCTTGATGTCATGCGGCACCCCCACCACCGCCGCTTCCGCGACTTTCGGGTGGGCGACCATGGCGCTTTCGATCTCGGCGGTGCCCATGCGGTGGCCGGACACGTTGAGCACGTCGTCCACACGCCCGGTGATCCAGTAGTAACCGTCCTCGTCACGTCGCGCACCGTCACCAGTGAAGTACATGCCGCGGAAGGTCTTGAAGTAAGTGTCGACGAAACGATCATGGTCGCCGTACAGCGTACGCGCCTGGCCCGGCCATGAATCGAGGATCACCAGGTTGCCTTCGGCCGCACCTTCGATCAGGTTGCCCAGGTTGTCCACCAGCGCCGGCACCACGCCAAAGAACGGACGCGCCGCCGAACCCGGCTTGAGCGCATGGGCGCCCGGCAACGGGCTCATCATGTTGCCGCCGGTTTCGGTCTGCCACCAGGTGTCGACAATCGGGCAACGGGATTGGCCGACGTTCTTGTAGTACCAGTCCCAGGCTTCCGGGTTGATCGGTTCGCCCACCGACCCCAGCAGGCGCAGGCTGCTGCCGTCGGCGCCTTCGCAGGCGGCGGTGCCCGAGGCCATCATCGCGCGGATCGCGGTCGGCGCGGTGTAGAGGACGTTGACCTTGTGCTTGTCGACGATCTTCGCCACCCGCGTGATATCCGGGTAGTTCGGCACACCTTCGAACAGCAGCGTGGTCGCGCCGTTAGCCAGCGGGCCGTAGACGATGTAGGTGTGGCCGGTGACCCAGCCGACGTCGGCGGTGCACCAGTAGATTTCGCCCGGGCGGTAGTCGAACACGCGCTCATGGGTCAGGGCCGCATACAGCAGATAGCCGCCGGTGGTGTGCTGCACGCCCTTAGGCTTGCCGGTGGAGCCGGAGGTGTAGAGGATGAACAGCGCTTCTTCGGCGCCCATCTCCTTGGGCGCACACACGGTGCCCGCCACTTTCATCAGGTCTTCGTACCAGATGTCGCGATGCTGGTTCCACTTGATCGCGCCATTGGTGCGCTTGCACACGATGACCTTCTGGATGCTGCTGGTTTCCGGGTTGGTCAGGGCATCGTCGACGTTGGCCTTGAGCGGAATCTTCTTACCCGCGCGAATGCCTTCGTCAGCCGTGATAACAACCTTCGACTTACAGTCGATGATGCGACCGGCCAGGGCTTCCGGCGAGAACCCACCGAACACCACCGAATGAATCGCCCCGATGCGGGTACAGGCCAGCATGGCGACCACGGCTTCGGGGATCATCGGCATATAGATAGTCACCACATCGCCGCGGTGAACGTCCTGGCCGCGCAGGGCGTTGGCGAACTTGCAGACTTGTTCATGCAGTTCGCGGTAGGTGATGTTGCGGCTCTCGGCAGGGTCATCGCCCTCCCAGATGATCGCGATCTGGTCGCCGCGCTCGGCGAGGTGGCGGTCCAGGCAGTTGTAGGAAACGTTCAAGGTGCCATCGGCAAACCACTTGATGTCGACATGGTGATCGTCGAACGAGGTCTGCTTCACCGTGGTGAAAGGCTTGATCCAGTCGAGACGCTTGGCTTGCTCGCGCCAGAAACCATCGGGATTGACCACCGACTGCTGGTACATCGCCTTGTAGGTCGCCTCGTCGGTCAGCGTGTTGGCTGCTACTTCGGGACGAACGGGGTACAGGGAAGCCGCACTCATCTTTCTTACCTCGGTGACAATAGTTGTTGTTGTATGGCCCCTGTTGTAGCCGGGGTAGGCCTATAGAACCATTCGACGATGGTAGTAACAAGACCCTACAAATTGCCCAGCTATGCCGGTATCCCGCTCTGGCCCGCGTCCTGTGGCGCTTGGCGGCCTGCTTAAAAAATCTCCATCGAGGGATTGTTACAAAAACCGTCAAAAGTGTTTATCAAAACCACGGGTATATGAATATAACCCGGGCGCCTAAAATCAACTCCGCCAACCAAGGCACTGTGATTAACACCGTAACAGCCCCCACGAAGGCAACGTTAATCCGAACTTCCCAACTTTCAAGTGACACACGTGGCCTCACAAGGGCCCCGTGACCCCTTTCGCCCTGAAGAAGGTAAATAGAGAAATGAAAGCTTTAGTAGTATTAGCCCTCAGCAGCCTGTGCGCCACCGCCGCCCTGGCCGACGAAGCCCCGACGGAGCTGGCTGGCGGCAACGCGCCGATTGTCGAGGACTACACCTACAGCACCCACCTGGACGTCGCCAAAGTAGTGTCCATGAGTGACATTCCACAAGTGTGTGAAGTAGTACCGGTGAAGATGGAATATGAAGACTCGCAAGGCCAGCGTCATATTCTTAATTATCATGTGATGGGGAATGGTTGCTCTAACGGGTAATAACTTCGTTATTTAGCTTTAACCCGGATCTTGGTCGCCGCAGGAGATCGTTCTTGCGGCCAAGAACCCACCTCGAATGCACCACAGATCAAATGTGGGAGCGGGCTTGCTCGCGAAGACGATAGATGCTGCACCACTGCAATCCGCTCTAAGCGCCCGAATCGGGCTTCACACGCTCAATGACATCTTTCCTTTCTTGCAAAAAAAACCTCATCCACCTTAGGCAAATCGACCAGCGACAACCAACTGGGCCTGACTGGCCTCAGAATAATTGTGTCCCCCTCCCTGAGAATTTCCAGCTCATCCACCCCGTCGTAAGCCATATCCGCTAGCAAATGGATCGTCTGACCCTCTCCACTCTCAATGATCGAAACAGTGCGCATAACAAGTTGCCTCCCCAACGTAGCTGACTGCTGCAATTTAAGGGAGCTCCTCGTCGCAGAGCAACGCAAATACCCACAACCTGATCACCTCTTCCCCCCTCGGTAAAATACCGACACCTCCCGTCAAAAACTTCCTACCCACCAACCCCCCGTAATCCCTCACTCTGGCCTAAATATCCACCTTTTTGTCCGCCCACCGGGACAATCCGCCACAACACAAACCCGTTTTTTTCCCTATAATGCGCGGGTAAATCGGGCCTGCAATATCCCTTTACACAGGGATGAAGAGCCAGACCTGAGGCCTCCGCTGGAGCCTGCACCTACCGCTCCGCACCTCAAGCCTCATGCAGTACCCGTTACGCAATTTCCGTTTATTTGCCTGCGCGAGCTGCTGCAACAAACGATTCCTTAAGATCCACCGCGGCCTCAGGGCCGTGTGAACACCCCACTATCCGGTTTCACACGGGCACCTTTGAGCCCTCACGCAGGAGACGACACGTCATGCTGAGCTGGGACGAATTCGACAAAGAAGAAGAAGGCGAAGTAGCCACCAAGGGCGCCAACGCCGGCCACGCCACCGAAGCCAACATGGACCGCCTCGACGGAGCCGGCGCCGCCGCCGCCA
>NZ_CVTO01000002.1:0-2173 GCF_900004715.1 Pseudomonas sp. 24 E 13 | reverse complement strand
GTTGGCCCAGGTGCAGGCGCTGCCCCGGCATACCCTGGCGCGGCGCTTTGACGCCAGCCTGCTCAAGCACCTCGACGCCCTGGCCGGGCAGCGGCCATTGGCCCTGGGTTTCTATCAACCGCCGGACCGGTTCGATGTGCGCATCGAGTTGAATTTCGACGTGCAATCCCACCAGGCCTTGCTGTTTCCCTTGCGCCGCCTGACCGCTGACTTGTCCGCCTTCCTGTGCGGGCGTGACAGTGGCGTGCAGCGTTTCGACCTGCACCTGGAGCATGCCCAGGCGCCCGACAGTGTGATCAAGGTCGGCCTGCTGAGTGCCGAGCGCGAGCCCTCGATGCTGTTCGAACTGGCCCGTGGGCGCCTGGAACAGGTGCAAGTCACGGCACCGGTGCGCGGGTTTCGCCTGGTGGCCCAGGACCTGCCGGTGTTCGTGCCGCAGCGCCAGGACCTGTTCGACGACCGCCCGCAACAGACCCTGCCCTGGGAACAATTGCGCGAACGCCTGCGCGCACGCCTGGGCGATGAAGCAGTGCAGGGCCTGCGCTTTCACGCCGACCATCGCCCTGAATGCGCCTGGCAAACCGCCGTTGACTCCCGTCCATGCCCGACCTTGAACAAGGTGCGGCGCCCTGGCTGGTTATTGCACCAGCCGACCTTGCTGGCCGAGCAGGGCGTACAGATCCTGATGGGGCCTGAACGCATCGAATCCGGCTGGTGGGATGGCGCCGATATCCGCCGCGACTATTACCTCATCCAGACCCGCACCGGCCAGCAAGGCTGGGCCTACCGCACGGTGGGGCAACAGGATGGCTTGTGGTTGCAAGGCTGGTTCGCATGAAAGCCCATAGGTCGCCACCCTCTGTAGGAGCGAGCTTGCTCGCGAAGGTGGTTAACGATAACGCGGGGCACCTGAATGAATGCGGTGCCCTTGGATTTTTCGCGAGCAAGCTCGCTCCTACAGGGGCGAGGCAGGCATGAGTTACGCCGAGCTGCATTGCCTGTCCAACTTCAGCTTCCAGCGCGGTGCCTCCAGTGCGCTGGAGTTGTTCGAACGCGCCAAACGCCAAGGCTACAGCGCCCTGGCGATCACCGACGAATGCACGCTGTCGGGCATCGTGCGCGCCTGGCAGGCAGCCAAGGCGCTGGAACTGCCGCTGATTATCGGCAGTGAAGTGCGCATCGAGAACGGGCCGACACTGGTGCTGCTGGTGGAAAACCTGAGCGGTTACCAGCACCTGTGCCGCTTGATCACCCTGGCCCGACGCCGCGCCGAAAAGGGCAGCTACCGCCTGCTGCAGGAAGACTTCGAGCAACCGCTGCCCGGTCTGCTGGCGTTGTGGGTAGCGCAGGACAGCGACACCCAGGCCAGCATCCAGTGGCTGCGCCGCACCTTCGCCGAGCGCCTGTGGCTGGCGGTGCACCTGCACTGCGGGCAAGACGATGCGCGCCATCTGGAACAACGCCTGCAACTGGCGGCCAGCCTGCAGATTCCGGCGGTCGCCTGCGGTGATGTGCACATGCATGCGCGCGGCCGTCGTGCCCTGCAAGACACCATGACCGCCATCCGCCATCACGTCCCGGTGGCCGAAGCCGGCCTGCACTTGCACCCCAATGGCGAGCGGCACCTGCGCAGTCTCGATGCCCTGGCCGCGCTGTACCCCCAGGCCCTGCTCGATGAAACCCTGGCCATCGCACGGCGCTGCACTTTCGACCTTGGCCAGTTGCGCTATCACTACCCGCGTGAGCTGGTGCCCGCAGGCCATGATGCCGAATCCTGGCTGCGCACCCTCACCCAGGAAGGCATTGCCCAGCGCTGGCCCGAAGGCATTGACCCCAAGACCCTGGAGCAGATCGACAAGGAACTGGCGCTGATCAGCGAGCTGGGCTACGAAAGTTACTTCCTTACCGTGCACGACATCGTGCGCTTTGCCCGCAGCCGTTCGATCCTGTGCCAGGGCCGCGGTTCGGCGGCCAACTCGGCGGTGTGTTTTGCCCTGGGCATCACCGAGATCAACCCGAGCCTGAGCAACGTGCTGTTCGAACGTTTCCTGTCCAGGGAGCGCAACGAGCCGCCGGATATCGACGTGGATTTTGAACACGAGCGCCGCGAAGAAGTGCTGCAATACGTCTTCCAGCGCTATGGCCGCACGCGTGCAGCGTTGACGGCGGTGGT
>NZ_CVTO01000018.1:0-3299 GCF_900004715.1 Pseudomonas sp. 24 E 13 | reverse complement strand
CGACGAGTTCCTCTGTGAGGTTCCGCCAGGCCGTGCCGGCGAGCTGTATATCGCAGGCCTTGGGCTGGCCCGTGGTTATGCCGGGCAGCCGGCGCTGAGCGCCGAGCGTTTCATCGCCGACCCGTTCGGCGGCGCTGGCGGGCGCCTGTACCGCACCGGCGATGTCGCCCGGTGGCAGGCCGATGGGCAGTTGTATTACCTGGGCCGCAGCGACGATCAGATCAAGCTGCGCGGCTTCCGTATCGAGCTGGGTGAGATCGAGGCGGCGCTGCTCGGTCACCCGGGGGTCGCCCAGGCGGTGGTGGCGGTGCAGGGTGAGCACCTGGCCGCGTTCTGGGTTGCCAGTCTGGCTGGCGAGCCGAGCGCAGACGAGTTGCGTGAACATCTGCAGGCACGTCTGCCGGTGTATATGCTGCCAACTCACCTGCAAGCGCTGCCGGCATTGCCGCTCAACAGCAACGGCAAGGTGGATCGCCAGCAATTGCCGCAGTTGCGCAACCAGCAGCAGGCGGCAGCCGGCAGCGCGCAGCGGCCGATGAGCGCCAGCGAGGCCCTGCTGAGCGAGATCTGGGGCCAGGTGCTGCAGCTCGAGCAGGTGCCGCTCGATGGGCATTTCTTCCAGCTCGGCGGGCACTCGCTGATGGCCGCGCAGGTGCGTTCGCGTCTGCGCGAGCAGGGCTTCGAGGTGCCGCTGCGCTGGCTGTTCGAGACGCCTTCGCTGACGGAGCTGGCGGCGCGCGTGGAAACCCAGGCCACCGCCATCGACCCGGCTGGATTGAGCATCGCGCGGGTCGATCAGCACATCGACCAGCCGCTGTCGCCTGCGCAGCAACGGGTCTGGCTGATGCAGCAACTGCAGCCGAGCGACAGCAGCTTCAATATGAGCAGCAACGTGCGCCTGCGTGGCGCCCTCGATACCCAGGCGTTGCAGCGGGCCTTGCAGCGTGTGATACGACGCCATGCGATCCTGCGCACCACCTACCATCAGCAGCAGGGCGAGGCGCGCCAGCGCATCCAGGCGGATTCTGCGTTGACGCTGCAACTGGCGACCCTGAGCCAGGCGCAGTGGGCGCAGGCTGAACATGAGATGGCCACGCGACCGTTCGACCTGAGCGTTGAGGCGCCGCTGCGCGCGGTGCTGTATCGCCTGGGCGAGCAGGAACATGTGCTGCAACTGGTGCTGCACCATATCGCCTCCGACGGCTGGTCCGGCTCGGTGCTGATCGGTGAGCTGGTTGAAGGCTACGAGGCCTACAGCCAGGGCCGGCTGCCCGTGGAGCGCGAACTGGCGATCCAGTACGTCGACTATGCCGCCTGGCAGGTTTCAGCGGCGCTGCGCGCCCGTCAGCGCCAGGGCCAGCAGTTCTGGCAACGTACCCTGGCCGGCGTACCGAGCCAGGTGCCGTTGCCGTTCGACTTCCCACGCGGCGAGCGCGATAGCGGCGGTGGCGCGGCCTTGGACTTCCAGTTGCCGGCGGCGACGCTGGCACGCCTGGAGGCCTTGCAGCGTGACAGCGGCTTGTCGCTGTTCATGTTGCTGCTGACCGTCTATGCCGCCGTGCTGCAGCGCGAAACCCAGGGCCGCGACCTGGTCATCGGCACCGACGTGGCCAACCGCGAACACCCGGCTACCGAGGCGCTGATCGGCTTCTTCGTCAACCTGCTGGCGTTGCGCATTCGCCTGCAACCGGAGCTGAGCTTCCGTGAGCAGGCGGTATTGGTGCGCGATGTCTGCCTGGATGCCTTCGCCTGGCAGGACACACCGTTCGAGCAGGTGGTGGAATGTCTCGACCTGCCGCGTGTGGCCAACCAGCATCCATTGCTGCAGACCCTTTTCGTGCTGGACAACACGCCGCGTCAGCCGCGCCGCCTCGGCAACCTCGAGGTCACGCCGCTGAGCCGTGAACAACAACACTCCAAGTTCGATATGGCGCTGTTCGCCGCTGCCGACGGCGATGCCCTCAGCCTGCGCTGGGTGTACCGCACCAGCCTGTTCCGCCCAGCCACCATCGAGCGTTTGCGCGACAGCTTCCTGGCGCTGCTCGATGCTGCGCTGGGTGCGCCGGACAGCCCCATCGATGCCTTACCTCTGCCTTCCAAGGGAGCCGCTGCCATGTCCACCACCACGGACAACCCGCTGCAACGCAAGATGAGCAAGCTCGGCAAGCTGCGCCAGAATGGCCCGGCTGCTGCGGCCAAACCGATCGAAACCCGGCCGCTGCGTGCCGGCTCCAGCTTCCCCCTGCTGGTGCAACTGCGCGAGCGCGAGCTGGCCCCCGCCGTGTGGGCCGAGAACCATCGCGAGCAGGTGGAAGTCTGGCTGCGCGAGCACGGCGGGATTCTCTTCCGTGGTTTCGATCTGCCGACCCCGGCGGACTTCGAGCAGTTCTGCCAGGCGTTGTGCCCGCAGCTGTACAGCGAGTACGGCGATCTGCCGAAGAAGGAGGGCGGCAACAAGATCTACAAGTCCACGCCCTATCCGAAGGACCGCATGATCATGTTCCACAACGAGAGCGCTCACCAGCATCGCTGGCCGCGCCGGCAGTGGTTCTATTGCGAGACGCCGGCCACCAGCGGCGGGGCCACGCCCATCGTCGACAGCCGTGAGGTGTACCGCGAGCTGCCGGCCTGGCTGCAGGTCAAGCTGCGTCGCAAGCAACTGATGTACGTGCGCAATTTCAGCGCCAGCCTGGATGTCAGTTGGCAGCACTTCTTCCAGACGGAGGAGCGTGCCGAGGCCGAGCGCATCTGTCATGAGGGCGGGATTGAGTTCGAGTGGCGCGGCGCCAACCAATTGCACACGCGCCAGGTATGTCCGGCGGTGATCCTCCACCCGCTGACCGGCGATGCCAGCTTCTTCAACCAGATCCAGCTCTACCATCCGGCGTTTCTCGATGCCGATATCCGTGAGCAATTCCTCAAGGGGCGCGATAGCGTCATGCCCCGGCAGGTGTTCTACGGTGATGGCAGCGAACTGGAAGAGGCTGCCATCGAGGCGATCAATGCCGCTTACGAGCGTTGTGCGGTGCGCTTCGACTGGCAGCGCGGCGATGTGGTGATGCTCGACAACATGCTCGCCGCCCATGCCCGCGACCCCTTCGAGGGTGAGCGGCGCATCGTCGTCGCCATGGGCGACATCTATCGCCGCGATCAGGTCGCGGCCGCACCGGCTACGGCTGAGGAAAACGCTCTGGAGATGACACCATGATGGATCTTGGCCTGCCTCTTTCCCCGGCCCAGAAGCAATTGGCCGAGGCCAGCCCGCAGGCGTACCGCTGGGTGCGCATGACGCTCGCCGG
>NZ_CVTO01000010.1:0-252 GCF_900004715.1 Pseudomonas sp. 24 E 13 | reverse complement strand
GCAGGCGTGGGTGCAGGCGCGGGCGTCGGCGCAGCATTCAGCGGCGCCACTTCCAGGCCTTCGAAACTGTCGGAGGGCAGGTCGCGCTCCAGGCTCGATGTGAACTCCGGCTCTTCAGCCAGCGCTCGCGCCATGCGCAGGTGCTTCTCTTCTTCAAGACGGGCGTTGCGATGGCGTACCCACAACAGCAGGAGCAGCAACGCCAGGATGACGGCTGCGCCACCAAGCACACCGAGCACGATAGGGTTGGTC
>NZ_CVTO01000036.1:0-1482 GCF_900004715.1 Pseudomonas sp. 24 E 13 | reverse complement strand
GGTGCGCCTGGGTCTGAACAGTGGCGACGAAGCCATGCAGAAGGCCGTGTCGAACCTAGACGTGGTCACCGCCGATCTGCAGACCGCCGTGATGAAAACGCGGATGCAGCCGATCAAGAAAGTCTTCGGCCGCTTCCCGCGCCTGGTTCGCGACCTGGCGCGCCAGCTCAAGAAAGAAATCACCCTGGAACTGGTGGGCGAAGAAACCGACCTCGACAAAAACCTTGTCGAGGCCCTGGCCGACCCGCTGGTCCACTTGGTGCGCAACGCCGTCGACCACGGCGTGGAAACCCCGGAAGAACGCGAAGCCTCGGGCAAGTCACGCAACGGCAAGGTGATCCTGGCGGCGGAGCAGGAGGGCGACCACATCCTGCTGTCGATTACCGATGACGGCAAAGGCATGGACCCGACTATCTTGCGCAATATCGCCGTCAAGCGCGGCGTGATGGACAAGGACGCCGCCGACCGCCTGACCGACACCGAGTGCTACAACCTGATCTTCGCGCCGGGTTTCTCGACCAAGACCGAGATTTCCGACGTGTCCGGGCGTGGCGTCGGCATGGACGTGGTGAAGACCAAGATCAGCCAGCTCAACGGCTCGATCAATATCTACTCGACCAAGGGTCAGGGTTCCAAGATCGTCATCAAGGTGCCGTTGACCCTGGCGATCATGCCGACCCTGATGGTGATGCTGGGCAACCAGGCGTTTGCCTTCCCGCTGGTCAACGTCAACGAGATCTTCCACCTCGACCTGTCGCGCACCAACGTGGTGGACGGCCAGGAAGTGGTGATCGTGCGCGACAAGGCCTTGCCGCTGTTCTACCTCAAGCGCTGGCTGGTGGCGTCGGCCAAGCATGAAGAGCAGCGCGAGGGCCATGTGGTGATTCTGTCGGTGGGCACCCAGCGCATCGGCTTTGTGGTCGATCAACTGGTGGGCCAGGAAGAAGTGGTGATCAAGCCTTTGGGCAAGATGCTGCAGGGCACCCCGGGCATGTCGGGTGCCACCATCACCGGTGACGGTCGCATCGCGCTGATTCTCGATGTTCCGAGCATGCTCAAGCGTTACGCCGCACGGCGTATTTGATTCTGGCGGGGCAGGGCGCGCGAGTGCCCGCCCCGTCTAACGGAGTGTTTATGGCAGTCAAGGTCCTGGTGGTGGACGATTCGGGTTTCTTCCGCCGCCGCGTCTCGGAGATTCTTTCCGCCGATCCAACGATCCAGGTAGTCGGCACGGCCACCAACGGCAAAGAGGCGATCGAACAAGCCATTGCGTTGAAGCCGGACGTGATCACCATGGACTACGAAATGCCGATGATGGATGGCATCACGGCCGTGCGTCATATCATGCAACGTTGCCCGACACCGGTGTTGATGTTCTCCTCGCTGACCCACGAAGGCGCCCGGGTGACCCTGGATGCGCTGGATGCCGGTGCGGTGGATTTCCTGCCCAAGAATTTCGAAGACATCTCGCGCAACCCCGAG
>NZ_CVTO01000004.1:0-990 GCF_900004715.1 Pseudomonas sp. 24 E 13 | reverse complement strand
TGGCGGCGGCGGCGCCGGCTCCGTCGAGGCGGTCCATGTTGGCTTCGGTGGCGTGGCCGGCGTTGGCGCCTCTGACTACCGCTGCAACGCTGTCTTCGTTGTCGACTTCATCCCAACTCAGCATTGAAATACTCCTTCCAGATCTGTTCTGACGGTGTGTGGACCCGTCCAAAAAATAGGCGGTTTGCAGGCTTCAGGCATTGAAATACTGCGCAGAGTGTGGTCGGAAAATACCGATACTGCACACTATGTAGTGGTCTGTTCTGTTTGTGGGCACACTATATGGTGTGTAACAGGGGAGGTCAACGCGCAAGAAGATCGTCTGTACGTTAAACGTCGCGTTGAAAAGATCATGGTATAGCGACGCAACATTAAATAGAATGAATCTCATTTGAGACTCAGTCGCGCCGCGCAGGTCGCTTGCCATGAATGATGCTGTTGTACCGACCCATGCCCCCGAACCGACCGTGTCGAGCCTGTACCGCGACCATCACAGCTGGCTGGAAAGCTGGCTGCGCCGGCGTTTGGGCAATGCCTGGGACGCCGCGGACCTGAGCCAGGATACCTTCCTGCGCGTGCTTGCCAGCGCGCAGCCGATCGAGCAGATGCAGGAGCCGCGCGCCTATCTGGTGACCGTCGGCAAACGCCTGCTGGTGAATTTCCATCAGCGGCGCAGCCTCGAGCAGGCTTACCTGAATGCCTTGGCCAGCCTGCCGCAGGCTTGCGTGCCTTCGCCGGAACAACGCTGGTTGTTGCTGGAAACCTTGCACGCCCTGGACGACCTGCTTGAGGGGTTACCGGTGCAGGTGCGCCGCGCTTTTCTGTGGAGCCAACTGGAAGGCCTGGGCTATCGGGAGATCGCTGCACGCCTCAACGTCTGCGAGCGCACGGTAAAACGCTACATGGCCCAGGCCTATGAACACTGCCTGCTGGTGAACCTGTGAACCGCGACGTTGCCCGCGCCGCCGCCCAGTGGCTGGCGCTGCTGGA
>NZ_CVTO01000076.1:0-93972 GCF_900004715.1 Pseudomonas sp. 24 E 13 | reverse complement strand
GCCTTGATTTGCCCGTCGGCGTTGCCCTTTTCCCAGCCATCGCGCAGCAGCCAGCCGAACGCCGAATGCGCGCCCCGGGCACTGATGTTGATGTTTTCAGCAACGCTGGACAGCGGAATGATGCCCTCTTTCTTGCGGTCTTCCGGGCACAGCAGTACGCCGGCCGCGATGGCATCGCGCGGTGAACGCAATTGCAGCGGCTCACCGCACAACTCCAGGCTGCCGGCACTGGCACGCTCCAGGCCGCTGAGCAGGCGGAACAGTTCCGTGCGCCCTGCTCCCACCAAGCCGAACAGGCCTAGGATTTCGCCTTTGCGCACGTTGAAACTGATCGGCGCGCGCAGGCCGGGACCGAGCAGGCCGTCGACCTTGAGCGCCACTTCGCCGTGCTCGCGCGGGCGATAGTCGTAGATGTCCTGGATATCGCGGCCGACCATGCAGGTCACCAACTGATCGTGGCTCAGCGCGCTCATGTCCTCGAAGGTGCGCACGAAGCGCCCGTCCTTGAACACCGTGACCGCATTGCAGATACGGAACACTTCTTCCATGCGGTGGGAGACATAGAGCACCACTTTGCCCTCATCGCGCAGGCGCGTGATGATCGCCATCAAGCGATCAATCTCACGCGCCGACAGGCTGCTGGTCGGCTCATCGAAGGCAATCACATGGGCGCCACGGGACAGCGCCTTGGCGATTTCCACCAATTGGCGCTGGCCCAGGGACAGGCGCCCGAGCTTTTCCTGGGGATCGATTTCATCGGCCAGGCCCTTGAGGCACGCCAGCGCCTGCTGGCGCAGCACACCGCGGTTGACCACGCCAAAACGCGACGGTAGATGCCCGAGGAACAGGTTTTCGGCCACGGTCATTTCCGGCACCAGGTGCAGCTCCTGATGGATCACCGCCACGCCGCTGGCAATGCTGTCGGCGGCGTTCTTGAAGGCCATGACCCGCTCGCCGATCTGCACCGTGCCGCTGCTGGGAATATAGGCGCCGCCGAGGATCTTCAGCAGCGTCGATTTACCCGCACCGTTCTCGCCCATGAGGGCGTGCACTTGCCCCGGGTGCGCGGTGAAGCTGATGCCATCGAGCGCCTTGACCCCAGGGAAGGTTTTGCCGATACCGTCAAAACGCAGGGCCGCAGCGGTCATTTCCACAGCCCGATCTTGGTCAGTTCTTCCTGGAAATTGGCACGGGTGATCAGGGTCACTTCGTCCATCGCGGTGTACTTCGGCGGTTCAGTGCCTTTGGTGACCCACTCGTACATCATCAGAGCGGTGTTGTAGCCCTCGATATGCGGGCTTGGCAGCATCGAGCCGAAGAAGCCGCTGTCGGCTTTCTTCAATTCGCCGATGGCGTCGGTGCCATTGATGCCGATGCCGATCACGTTGGCGGCCTTGAAGCCGGCGCTTTCAGTGGCACGTACGCCACCGAGCACGGTGTTGTCGTTCATGCCGCCGATGATCAGGTTTTTCGCGCCGCTGGGCAGCTTGACCAGGGCCGAATTAGTGGCGTCCATGCTGCCGGGCACGTCGAGGGTTTTAAGCGCGGCGGTGAGGATATGGTCCTTGGGAATGCCGGCTTCTTCCAGAGATTTGATCGAGCCGTCGGTGCGTTTCTTGCCGGTGTCGAGTTCGTTGAAGGTGTTGATTACCGCGTAGGTGTCCTTCCAGTCCCAGCCGCGTTTTTTCGCTTCGGCGGCCATGGCGGCGCCCTGTTTCTGGCCCACTTCAAACGCGGCCATGCCCAGGTACGGCACGTCTTCCATGAAGTTGCCCTTGGCGTCGACGAAGCGGTCGTCCACGGCCATCACTTTGAGGCCGTTGACCTTGGCCTTGGCGACGATGGCCGGGCCGAGGGACACATCCGGCGGGCAGATCACAAAGCCCTTGGCGCCGTTGGCGGCCAGGCTGTCGATGGCCGACAGGGTTTTCTCGCCATCCGGCACGGCGATCTTGATCACGGTGAAACCGTGTTCCTTGCCGGCTTTTTCGGCGAAGGCCCATTCGGTCTGGAACCAGGGTTCTTCGGCCTGTTTGACCAGGAAGCCGATCTTCACTTCTTCAGCGGATGCGAACCCACTGAACGCCAACGCAAGCGCCACAGCGCCGAGTGTCTTCTTGAACATGGACCACCTCATTGTTGTTATTGGAAAACGGTTTAGTCGTGGTACATCACAGACCGCCCGCCATCGATCATCAGGCAGGTGGCATTGATAAAGGGCGCCTCGTCGGTCGCCAGAAACAGCGCGCTCATCGCCACCTCGATGGGCTGGCCGATGCGCTTGGGCGGGTGCAGGTCGAAGGCCCGCTGGCGCTCGGCGTGGGGGTCGGGGAACGTGTTCCAGTAGTCGACGTTGAGCTGGGTTTCGATATAGCCCGGGGCGATGGCATTCACGCGGATGCCCTTGGGCGCGTATTCGATGCCAAGGGCGCGGGTGAGGCCGAGCAGGCCGTGCTTGGCCACAGGGTAGGGAAAGCAGCCGGGAATGATGTGGCTGGAATGGGTGGACGCAATGTTGATGATGTTGCCGATGCCCTGCTCGATCATGTGCGGCAGCACCGCGCGGCAACCGTACCAGGCGCCGTCAAGGTCAATGGCGAAGCAGCGGCGCCAGTCCTCGTCGGTCATTTGCAGCGGGTCGCGAAACACGTTGACCCCGGCGCAGTTGACCAGCACGTCCACGCGGCCGAAGCGCTCGATGGCCACATTGACCAGTGACTGCCATTGCTCTGTGGAAGTGATATCCACGGCCTGCGCGACAATCTCGGCGCCGCGTTCGCGCCAATGGGCCGCGACTTTCTCGACCTTGTCGGCCTGGATATCCGCGATCACCAACCGCGCCTGCTGCGCCTGGAAGCACGCCACGATGGCCTCGCCAATGCCTTGCGCAGCGCCGGTGATGATCACCACCTTGTGCTTGAGTCGCTCGCCGTAAGTGGGCTCGGGCACGGCGGGTAGGGACAACGGTTGTGCCTGCATCGCTTCACCTGTTTTATTTTTGGCAGTGAGTGCTGATGCAGGCGACTATAAACCCACAGCTTGAAATATCTCAATATATAAATTTACATCCCATAATATGAACAAACCTATAAAAAAACCGGCCGTATAGGGCCGGTTCCGCGCGCCTGTCAGCCCTGGGCGAAATCCCTCAGCGCATTGCCTTCCATGCGGTAGCGCACCCACTCTTCCTGGGGCTGCGCGCCGATGGACTTGTAGAACGCAATCGCCGGCTCGTTCCAGTCCAGCACGCTCCACTCGAAGCGCCCGCAGCCGTTGTCGCAGGCGATCCTGGCCAGGTGGCGCAGCAACTTCTTGCCCGCCCCGCCGCCGCGCTGTTCCGGGTTGATATAAAGGTCTTCCAGGTACAGGCAGTTACTGCCAAGCCAGGTGGAGTAGCTGAAAAAGAACACCGCAAAGCCAATCGGCAGACCGTCGCGCGAACAGATCAGGCCGTGGGCGGTGGAGCCCTCGCTGAACAAACTGCGTTCGATATCCACCACGCTGGCGATCACTTCGTGCCGGGCTTTCTCATACTCGGCCAGTTCAGTGATGAACGTCAGGATCTGCGCAGCATCGCTGGGTACGGCGGGGCGAATCTCGATGGTCATGGGCGCGCCTTGGGCAAGTTCAAAGCCCACATACTAAGACGCTTTGATGACTGATTGCAGCGCAATTTCCCTATGGCGGGTACACAAATTCTTACAGGCCACATAAGACCGTTCGTCGCCATCAAGGCACAAACCGCAAAGTGCGGCTGACCAATCAAGGGTAAGGACATTAATCATATGGAGACACCCTCATGAAAAATTCCAAATTTGCTGCCCTGGCCCTCACCGGCCTGCTGTCTGCTGCGTCGTTGAGCGCGTTTGCCGCCACCTCGGCAACCGGCCCGACCGATCCAACGCCTGACGCCACCACCGAATCGCAAAAGTCCATGGGCACCGGTCTCGACACCAATGGCGGCGCGATCATCGACAACACCAACGCCGCCGACCCGCACACCAAGGGCCACGATACCCAGCGCCAGGCACCTGCTGCCGTCGGCAACGGCAAAATGGGCCCATCGGTGAACGAACCGAAGATCAATAAAGGCGACGATTCGAACCTGCCAGGCGCGCCGAAACAACCTGCACCTTGATACCTGCCTGACACGCTCGACACCCGATCATTTCCCAGTGAAGAGGTACACATGAACGTTGATAGAAACCTTGAACGAGAAGTCCTCACTCGCCTGCTGCACGCTCATCCGCAAGGCTTGGGCAAGGAGGTGCTGGATAACTATCGCGGCGGAAAAGAAGTCGCCAGTGTCTTGGCCTTCCTGCAGGACCGCGGGCTGATCAAGGATGGACATGTGACCACCGACGACGCCGGTGAATATTCGTTGAACCTGCCGATCAAATTGACCGCGTCGGGTGTGGATGAGGCGCGCAAGCTTGAGGGTCAAGGCTTGCAGTGATGCCATCTCTGGTCTGGCCCTGCGACCACCCAATGTGGAAGGGGGCTTGCCCTATCTCTATGTAGGAGCGAGCTTGCTCGCGAAAAACTCACAGGCACCGCGTTCACTCAGGAAGCACGCGTTATCGTTGACGTTTTTCGCGAGCAAGCTCGCTCCTACAGAGGGCAAGGGGCAAGCCCCTTTTTTATTCGGTGAGCAGTGCGTCGACTTCAGCAGTGCCTGGAGACGTCGCAGGCCCCCAGCGTGTCACCGCCAACGCCGCCGCTGCATTCGCTCGACGCGCTGCCTCGACGGGGTTCAAGCCGTTCGCCAGTGCGGCGATAAACACCCCGGCATGCGCATCCCCCGCGCCATTGCTGTCCACCGCCTGCACCTTGAAACCCGGCACATGCCTGATGTCGCCCGCCTGCCCTACCCAGCATCCATTCGGCCCATCGCGCACCACCAACAGCGCGTTGGCGGGCAAGTGCCGACTCAACGCGGGCAGCGCAGCGGCGATGTCCGGTGCACCGGTAAACGCCAGTGCTTCAGGCCCATTGCTGGTCCAGATATCGATACGCGGCAATAGCGCTCGCATCAAGGCCGAGTCCGGCGCCTTGACCAGCGGGCCTGGATCGAACATCACCAGCACCTCGCGCGGCAGCGCCAGCAACCAGTCGATCAGCGCCTGCGCCTTGCCCTCAAGCAGCAGGCTGTAACCGCTGACATACACATAGTCATCGCTGCGCGGCACTACCCGGGCCAGGTCATCGGCACTCAGTTCCCCCTCGGCGCCGAGGTGGGAGATGAACGTGCGCTCCGTGGTGGCTTCGGTCAGGGAGACGCATAGGCCGGTGTCCTGGCCGCTGCTGGCCGGCAGTGCCATTTCAATGCCTTCTGCCTGCATCGTAGCGCGGGCCAGGTCACCAAAGCGGCCGCTGCCGTGACGTCCCAGGTAAACCACCGGCAAACCATTGCGCCGCGCGGCGGCCATGACGTTGAAGCCACCGCCGGCTTCGAAACTGGCGGACCTGGCCAACACGTCGCCCCCGCTCGGCGGCAAGGTATCAAGGGCCATGACCAGGTCGACGATGACCTGTCCGGTGTGCAGCAATCTAGACATTGGGACGCTCGACTAACGCGGGACGTCGATCGGCAGCGCCGCCGAGTACGGCATAGACGCCGCCGGCCACCAGGAAGGTGACGATCCAGCCGAGGCCGTTATGGCCGAGCCAGGAATCGGACAATGGCCCGGCAAACCAGATGTTGTCGGCGGTGGTGCCGATGGTGGTGAAGCTGAACCCCAGCACGATGGCCAGCGCCCAGGCGCCAAATGCGCGCCACTCCACACCGCCGCGATACCAGTAGGCGCTGCTCGGGCTGACATCCAGCAAATCCTTGGGGCTGTAGTAGTGACGGTGGATCAGGTCGACCACGAAAATCCCCACCCAGGCAGTAATCGGCACCGCCAGCAAGGAGATGAAGGTGATGAACGGACCGTAGAAGCTGTCGGCGATCAGCATGAAGTAAATGGAGCCGGCAAAAATCGCCACGATGTCGACGATCACCGCGTGCACGCGCTTGACCTTCAGGCCCAGGGTCAGGGTGGTGAGGCCGGCTGAATACACCGACAGGTTGTTCGACAACAGCAGCCCGCCGAACGCGGTGATCAGGTACGGCACTGCCATCCAGGTCGGCAGCATGTCGCGGATCGCAATGATCGGGTCCGTGGCCGAGGCCAGGTCGTTGTTACCCACCGACAGCAGGCCACCGAGGGTGATCAGCAACACCAGCGGGATGCCCGCACCGAACGCGGCAGAGGCCACCAGGCGCACGGCCTTGACGCTGCGGTGCTGGTAACGCGACATATCGGCACCGGCGTTGGCCCAGCCGATACCGGTACCGGCCGCCATGGTGCCGACGCCGATGATCATGGCGCTCAGCGGCGCCGGCGTGGCGTTGAAGACTGCGCTCCAGTCGATAGTGGCGCAGAGGAAGCCGCCCACCAGAATATTCAGCGCGCCGAACACGTAGGTTGCCCATTTCTGGATCACCAGCAAGGTGGCATGGCCCAGGCCGGAAACGGCCAGGGTCAGCAGCACGAAAACGGCGATGAAGATCAGGGTGAGCAACGGTGCGCTTTTCGCTTCCACCGGGGAACCGAACAGGATCGAGCACAGCGACAGCAACACAAACGCGGCCGTGGTGGTATTGACCGTTTCCCAGCCCAGGCGCGACATCAGCGACACGAGGGTCGGCCCGATATTGCCGCGTACGCCGAAGATGGCGCGGGACAAGGTCAGGCTGGGCGCGCGGCCACGGCGACCGGCGATGGAAATGATGCCCACCACCGCGAAGGAACCGGCAGCGCCCAGGATTGCGACGATGATCGCCTGCCAAATGGCCAGGCCGCGAAACGCAACCAGGGTGGCACCCAGCGGCAAGCCGAGGATGCTGATATTGGCCGCGAACCAGACCCAGAACAGTTGCAGCGGATGCCCGTTGCACTCGCCTTCCGGGACCGGCTCGATGCCGCGTGTTTCCAATTGCCCGACGCTTTGGCCGGAAGAGGTGCTGCTCATGGGGTGGGGGCTCCTGGTGCCTGTATTGTTATGGTTGTGGCAACGCTTCAATGGCGGATCAACGTGATGCCTGGCGCAAGGCGAGCAGGTCTTGAACCAGCACTTGCACATCCAGGCTGTTGACCTGCTTGACCTGCTCGATCAACGGCCCGGGCCAGCACTGCATCCCCAGACACGCGCCAAGCATGGCGCCGAGGATCGCGGCGATGGTGTCGGTGTCGCCGCCCAGGCTCGCGGCCAGGCACAGCGCTTCGAACGCGTTCATGTCGCCCGATGCCACTTGCTGCGCGAGGGCGAACGACACCACCACCGACTCCTGGGAGGCGACGGAGGTACCAATCAATTCATAGAGCAAGTCGGTGAACAGCGCGTTGTCGCCGCTGCCGACGCTCAGGGTGCGTGCCCAACTGATGCGGGTCGACATGCGTCCGCCGGCAACCCAGTGGCCATGCTGTTCGGCCTGTTGCGCCACCTGGGTGCCGATGTTCAGCGCTTCGCCCAGGTCGACACCATTGATACCGGCCGAGACCACCGCCGCGACCGCCGCCGCGCTGGCAATGCCCAGGCTGGTGTTATGGGTGACCTGGCAGGCCTGGATCACCGCCCGGATAAACTGCGCCGGGTCACTGACATCGGCGGCGATGCCCACCGGCGTGATGCGCATGGCCGCGCCATTGGTAGTGCCGTAGCGCCCGGACTCTGCGGGCGTATGCCCGGCGAGGATCATGTCGATCGCACGCTTGGTGGACGGCCCGAGCAGGTCCTGGGAACCCTTGGCGCGCATGCTCGCCTCCCAGTCGATCAGGCGTTGGGCGAGAACGCCGGGTTCGATCGTGCCGCGGCCTTCGACCAACAACTCACCGACCAGGATCGCCTGTTCGGTGTCATCGGTGATGGAACCGGCGGGCATGTTCGGCGCGATCGGTTGATCGGGGCCGGCGTCTTCCAGGGCGGTGATGGCGCCGAAGCGCTGGCGGACCTGCTCACGACTCAGGGATTGGGTGGGCATGCCCAGCGCATCGCCCAGGGCCAGGCCATAAAAAGCGCCGAGCGCGCGGATTTCAGCAGTCATTTGGACGCCCCAAATTGCAGGTGCAAACGAAAATGCACGGGATCGAGCAAGCTTTCGACATGCTCCATGAAACGCTCGCGACGGTCATAGGTGGTGCGCGAGGCCTTGAGAAATACTGTGCCGGCCGGACGGCCGAGTAACTGAGCGTCTTCATCGCCCAGGGCCTCGGCGCCGATCCATTGGTCGCCCGTGGCGCCCACATAACCGTAGGCCGCCAGGGTGATGGTCAGGGAATGGTCGATCAGGCCGATGCGGGGCAGGCTTTCCAGGTCGCCGGTGGCAGGCATCAGCGAGCGTTCCAGCGACACCGCTGTTCCGTCGGCGGTGCGGCGCAGGCGATCGAGGGCAATGAACTGCTCGCTGCCCAAACGGCTGGACAAGTCCGGGCGTGTCACCGCTTCGAAGCGCAGCACCTCGGTGCTTACCTGCGCGCCAGTGTCGGCCAGGGCCTGAGCCCACCCGTGGCGCTGGTCGAGCCCCATGCCGTCAAAGGTGACGATGGAGCCGACACCGCTTTGGGTGGCGATGTAATTGCGCCGCTTGAGCTCGGCCAGCGCCTCGCGCAGGGTGCCACGACTGACCGCAAACTCCTCGGCCAATTGGTGTTCACCCGGCAACAGGAAACCGTCGGCCATCACCCCACCCTCGATACGGCGGATGAGCTCGTCGACGACGCGTTTTTTCTTATCGAATCGAACATGTCTAATCATGTACAAATTGATAACCGAAAGGCGCCGTCTCCAGCAAGCGAATTATGTCAGGGCAGTGAAAAAACCGACGTCAGGGCTCCAGGCCAATCGGGAAAAACTCCCCGCTGCTCCATACCCCGAGCCAGTTCTGACCGTTGATCGGACGGCTTACCGCCAACTCCACCAATTGGTAAAACGCGTTGCGGTGCACCAGGGCTTCAAGATTGCTGCGCACCCGCAGATAAGGCGCCGGTTCCTCGGTAAGCGGATCGATCACCACCCGCAACGGGTGCTCGGGCCCGGCCTCGATCTGCTCTTCGACGTTGGTGGTAAAGCGCAGCACCTGGCGCTCGCCCTGCCCTTGCACCTCAAGGGTGACGGCAACGAATGGCGCGTCATCGACAGTGATGCCGACCTTTTCCACCGGTGTGACCAGGAAATAATCATCGCCATCGCGGCGAATGATGTTGGAGAACAACTTGACCATGGGTTTGCGCCCGATAGGCGTGCCCTGATAGAACCAGGTGCCATCACGGGCGATGCGCATGTCGATATTGCCGCAGAAATCCGGGTTCCACAGATGCACCGGCGCCGGCCCTTTACCCTTGGGCAGTTGCGCCAACAGATCGTTGGCCTTGGCGGTATCGGTCATGGGGGTCTCCTCAGGCTTACTGATTGCTCATGCCGAGCAAGCTTCGGGCGTACTGGGCCAGCGGCCGGGCAATCAGATCTTGTGGCGTGTTGTCGTGGAACGTCAGTAAACCGCCACGACTGCGAATGCGTGCAGTATCAATCAAATACTGGGTGCTGGTCTCGATCAACATGATCTGGATCACGCCGCTGTCCAGGCCAAGGCGGTCCAGGGCTTGCTGATCGGTCCACTCATCGGCGTTGCCGATACGGTCGTCGGCTGCCGCAAAACGGCAATAGAGCAAGTAATGAGCCCCCACCCCGCGCGCTTCGGCCATGGCCTGTTCGAGGCCTTCGGGCTGACGGGCGCGACGCACCATGGGGAAATATTCGACGAAGCCGTTGAACGCTTCCTCGGCCACCACGTTGGGGCGCGGATACGCGCTGCCGGGCGGCACGAAAGCGCCCTGGGCGATAAAGATGAAGGAGTCCGGCTGCACACGAATTGAAGCGGTGCGGCGCGTATCACTGTGGTCGAGCAAGCCGGCGTCGCTCATCTGATAGCGGGTGCCTTCGGCCATATCGCTGACGGTCATGCAACCACTGAGTGCCAACGACGCCAGCAACAAAACCAGACTACGCATCCTATCCTCCAGAAGCCGGTGACGGAAAACCGGCGAATGGGCGTGAGATGCAGAATCTGCGCCAGCTTGATTTAAATGTGGGAGGGGGCTTGCCCTGATGCCCTGCAGGAGCAAGCTTGCTCGCGAAAAACCCACAGGCACCGCGCTCATTCAGAAGGCACGCGTTATCGTTGACGTTTTTCGCGAGCAAGCTCGCTCCTACAGGCCGCATCCACAAGTTAGCCGCCAATGATCTTCATCACCGTCGCGCCGCCCGAGAAGGCCACTTCCTGCTTGTCGCCCAAGGCCTTCATCAGCAGCCCTTGCAGCGCCGGCAGTGCCTGATGGCGCGGTTTGTCCAGCAGGTCGCCGACGTAGTGACGATTGCTCGAAGACAGGCAACCATGCAACCACCCCGTGGACGACAGCCGCAACCGCGAACAGGTGCGGCAGAACGGCACGCTCTCATTGGCGATCACGCCAAAGAAGCCCTTGCCCGGCACTTCATAGCGCACGGCCGTGGCGTCGACGGGCGCATTGGCTTGCAGGTATTCATGCTGTTCGCCGATCAGGCTGAGCAACTGTTGCAGGCTGACGAATTGCTGCAGGAAGGCGTTGGAGTCTTTGGCCAGGTGGCCCATGCGCATCAATTCGATAAAGCGCAGCTCGTAGCCCCGCTCCAGGCAGTAATCGAGCAACGGCAGCACCTGGTCCAGGTTCTGGCCGCGTAAGGGCACCATATTGACCTTGATCTTGATTCCAGCCGCGCGGGCCTGGTCCATGCCATCGAGCACAGTGGCCAGGTCGCCACCACGGGCGATGCTGCGAAAGGCGTCGGCATCCAAGGTGTCGAGGGACACGTTGATGCGCCGGATACCGGCGTCCACCAGCAGCGGCAGCTTGCGCGCCAGCAACTGGCCGTTGGTGGTCAGGCTGATATCGCTGAGCCCCATCTGCCCCACGGCGCCCATGAAGGCTTCCAGCTTGGGACTGACCAGCGGCTCACCCCCGGTAATCCGCAGGCGATCGATGCCGGCCGCTTCGATCAGGTAAGCCACGCCCCGCGCCATGGCCTGGGCCGAGAGTTCGTCCTGGGCAGCCACCAGCCGCTTGCCGTTGGGCACGCAATAGGTACAGGCATAATTGCAGGCTGAGGTCAGGCTGATCCGCAAATTGCGAAATCGCCTGCCTTGACGATCGACGATCATGAACCACTCCGGCAGAGGATGAATCGGGGCGCGCTAAAAGCTGACTGATAAATCAGCTTTTAGCAAGGGGCCTTGCCTGAGTATATTCCCGGGGTCCTGCGCGTGGCAGTAAATCATCAGGTGGAGGGCGACTCCACGGCCGGCGGCTCGGTACTGTGCTTGCGCTTGTTGCCCATGCGCACGCCAATATCCATCAGGAACTGGAAGAAACCTTCCTGGTCTTCCAGCACATTGCTCCAGAACGGCGAGTGGTACAGCGCCACGGCGCCATGCACCAGGGCCCAGGCGGCGCAGTAGTGAAAGTAGGGAGGCACGTCTTCAAGCTTGCCCTCACTGATACGGCCCTTGATCAGCAAGGTCAGGCGTTCAAAGTTCGAGGCGCGGATCTTGTGCAGTTCCTCGACCATTTCCGGTACCTGGTGGCCCTTGACGACCTTTTCTTCCAGGCGGTCAAACAGGCGGTAGCGCTGCGGATCGCGCATGCGGAACTCGAAATAGGCCCGGGACAAGGCCTCTTTGTCCTTGTCGACATCGGCTGAATGCAGCAGCTCGTTCAAGTCACGCTCGTAGTCGAGCATCAGGCGCAGGTAAATCTCGGCCTTGGACTTGAAGTGCTTGTAGATCGTGCCTTTGCCGATACCCACGGCATCCGCGATCATCTCGACGGTGACGCTGTCTTCGCCTTGTTCGAGGAACAATTTGAGTGCGGTGTCGAGAATTTCCTGCTCACGGCGGCGAAACTCACGGACCTTACGGGGTTCTTTATGCATGAGGAAGAGGTCTGCAAAGGTCGGAATAGGAAGGGTTGCGCAGGCCACGGATACGTGGCGATACGATTTACCCGATGCGAGGGATTATCCCGACTGAACGGTCGTTGGGCAACGCCTATGTGACCCCGTTATGCACTTTACTTTCAGTCCGCCAACGATTTGCCCGATATCAGTCAGAAACAAGACGCGCCATTCCCACCTGCGCATCCGCTCAATGAGAACTCAAGCGAAGCGCGCGTATTCCAAATCCGTTTAAAAATCGACCCATCGAGACTGGACTGAATCCCAGAGTGATCAATACTTCAAGTGTCGTCGCGACATCTCCCCCAAGTGAAGCGTCGACCTGGGTACCGACGGACTGCGTACCCTTGTTTTACTCCTAATGGTCTTAACCCGGATTCCCCCCCCAGAACCCGGGTTTTTTTTGCCTGCGATTCTCTCCTGCAGGAGCGAGCTTGCTCGCGAAGAACTCATAGACACCGCGTTTGTCCAGGATGCACGCGTTATCGTTGACGTTTTTCGCGAGCAAGCTCGCTCCTACAGTGCAAGGCAAGCGCGCTACGTCGCAGAAGGAGTAGCGCCGGCCACATGAGCCAATGGAAACAGACGCTTGAAGTTTTCGGTCGTCTGCTCGGCGAAGCGCTCGTAGGACTCGCCGCGCAGCATCGCCAGATAATCCGCCACGTCACGCACATATTCCGGCAGGTTCGGCTTGCCGCGATGGGGGATCGGCGCCAGGTACGGCGAATCGGTTTCCACCAGCAGCCGGTCGGCAGGCACCTGGCGCGCCACATCACGCAACGCGTCGGCATTGCGGAAGGTAACGATGCCCGACAGGGAAATATAGAACCCCAGGTCCAGGGCCGCCTTGGCCATCGCCCAGTCTTCGGTAAAGCAATGCAGCACACCGGCCTGGGGCAGCGCGGCTTCGCGCAAGAGCGTCAGGGTATCGGCGCGAGCCCCACGGGTGTGGACGATCACCGGTTTGCCGGTGTGTTGCGCCGCCTGCAGGTGCAGGCGGAATGAGGCCTGCTGCAGGTCGGCGGCTTCGGGTTCGTAGTGGTAATCCAGGCCGGTCTCGCCAATGGCGACGACGCGCGGGTGATCGAGTTCGCCGAGCAGCCAGTCCAGGGCCGGTGCTTCGCCGGGCTTGAGGTCCAGCGGGTGGATACCCACCGAGCAATCCACATCGGCGTAGCGATCAGCCAGGGCTTTGACGTCGGCGGCATTTTCGGCACTGACGCCGATGCACAGGAAGTGCCCTACCCCGCGCTGGCGCGCAGCGTCGAGGGCGGCGTCCAGGGAGCCGTTGTGCTGGGCGAGATCAAGACGGTCGAGATGGCAATGGGAGTCTACGAGCATGGGCAATTACAACTTGAGTAGTGTCTGGCCGACGATACACCCGTCGGCCAAGGAAATTAACGTCGGCCGAGCAAGCCGACCCATTGGACCAGCAGTGCTTCAAGCAACAGCACGCGGTTGAGGTTGGCCTTGCCGAGCACTTTCTGACGCTGGGCGAGAATCCAGTCCTGAATGCTCAGCACCTTGTCCTGGGCACTTTTCTGCGCAAGGTATTGCACCACCTTGCGCATGTCCGGCAAACCCAGGCCGTTTTCGTCCTGGGTCAACTGGTAGCGCAGGATAAGGCTGGACCAATCGCAGAACCAGTCGAACAGCAGCAACAGGGGAATGTCCTTCCACGCGCTTTCGGCCAATTGCGTGGCGGACACTTCCTGCTTGATCAGTTTCTTCACACCGTCTACGACCAGTGCCCGTTGCTCGCGCACGCCCTGGGCGTGCAGCTTCACCGCCGCAAGCGGGGAGCCCGCGGCCAGGGTCAGCAATTCGATCCGTTCCTGCTCGGCGCAATCGGGCAGCGCCTGCGCCAGCCATTGCAGGCTCATGGCCTCGCTCGGCAAAGGGCATGCCTGCTGCACGCAACGGCTGCGGATGGTCGGCAGCAAGCGGCTGGACTGATGGCTGACCAGCAACAGCACGGTGTCGCCGGACGGTTCTTCCAGACTCTTGAGCAACGCGTTGGCGGCGTTGATGTTCATCGCCTCTACCGGCTCGATCAGCACCACCTTGCGCCCGCCCATCTGCGCGGTTTGCACCACGAAGCTGACGAGGTCGCGCACCTGGTCGACCTTGATCGCCTTGTCCGCTTCCTCAGGTTCCAGCACATAGTTATCGGGGTGGCTGCCGGCCTTCAGCAGCAGGCAGGATTTGCATTCGCCGCAGGCTTGCAGGTCAACGGGGCGCTGGCACAACAGGCTCGCCATCAAGCGCTCGGCCAGGGCACGCTTGCCGATACCGGTCGGGCCGTGCAGCAAATAGGCGTGGGCGTGTTGGGCTCGGCCGGCCAACTGCTGCCAGAGACCGTCCTGCCACGGGTAGGCTTCAGCCACGAGCGCGCTCCAGCAGGGTCGGTAACAGCGCATCGAGGGCTTGCTGCACCTGAGCCAGCGGCTGGGCGGCGTCAAGCAGGTAGTAACGCGCAGGCTCCGCCCTGGCACGCTCGAGGAACGCGGTGCGCACGGCGTCGAAAAATGCCTGGCCTTCCAGCTCGAAACGATCCAGACGACCGCGCGCGCTGGCGCGGGCCATGCCCACTTCCACCGGCAGGTCGAACAGCAGGGTCAGGTCGGGGCGCAAGTCCCCCTGAACGAAGGCTTCCAGGGCAGCGATACGCTGCAGGCACAAGCCGCGACCACCGCCCTGGTAGGCGTAGGTGGAGTCTTGTTTTCCCTTCATCAGAAACGTAAACAAGCTGTGATATATTCCCTTCATGAGAAATGTAAACCGTATCTTAGCCCATAGCCCGAAGGCTCTGAGCAGGAAAAAGGAGAAGAAGTGAGAACAATCATTGGCCTAGCAGCCCTGGCAAGATCCGGAAAGGACACGGTGGCTTCCATGCTGCTATCCCATTCTCACGTTGCAGCTTTCGCTCTGGCCGATCCACTCAAGGTGGGTTGCCAGGTATTGTTTGGTCTATCAGATGCAGAGGCTTGGGATGACAATCTCAAGGAGCAGCCCATTGCGCTTTGGGGCCGGTCACCTCGGGAGTTCTTCCAAGCGGTTGGTACTGAATGGATGCGTCATCATAACCCAGACCACTGGCTGATGAGAGCGGAGCGGGAGATTAATCGACCTGCCAACAGCCCTACCCGCCCTGTAGACCCCGAAGCCCTGCTGCCTGATGAAGCCCCCTTCATCCTTGCAGCACAAGCATTCTTCGACTTCTCAGCCGTCCAGGTCACAACAGAGCTCGATACATTCGATGCGAAGTGGGGGCTAGCCCCGCGCGAGGCCATCAGCCTGCTCAAGCGCCACGCCTTCGAGATGTACCCGGACTTCAGTCAGCGCCGAAGCCAACGCTCCCTTGAAGCTCTCAAGCCCCGACGCCAGGTTCCAGCAGATGCCCAGGTCATCATCATAAAAGACATTCGCTTCGAGAACGAAGCCGCCTTCCTACGCCGGCACAACGGAAAGATCTGGCACATCAAGCGCCCAGACTTGATGAAGGTGAAAGCCCACTCCTCTGAGGATGGCATTGATCACCTCCCAGAGGACGTTTTGATCATGAACGATCAGGGCCTGGAAGAGCTCCGTGCGGCGGTGGACAGGGCATGGGCGGCTTGCGAGAACTCAACCGAGTCAAAGGCTTCAGGCGATTCGAACAAGCCGACCGCTCCGACTGATCGCCTTAGCGGAAATGACATTTCCCCTAGCGGACAAGAAGAGGGTTGAGACGGTGAGCGCAACGATCAATACCCAGCCCCAGACTTCCGACGTCGACTACCTGATGGGCACCGCTCCGACTAACTATTCGGAGATCACATCAGTGCTGGTGGCTAACGACAAGTGGATCACATGCCGGTACCTGAAAAGTCCATATTTCGATCCGAGTACCGACCTTTGCCAGTCGCTGCATATTCTCTTTGTGAGCTTTGCCTATGAGGCGAACGCTTCCGACGCGTATGGCTTGCGCAATGGTATCGAAACGCTTCTTGAGTACATCGACACACTGAACAAACGAAACCCTACAGCCTTGCATATCACCAAGTACACCGACATCAACACCGAGGTGTACTTGGGCTATCAAGATTTCTTGACGAGGGAAGGGCACTCGCCGGTAAACATCATCAAGCTGAAAACAGCGACTGCCAAAGTGGGTGACCTTGGCATTCTGCCTCGCTTGGTGCTGCCTTTCATCACCATTGGTAGGGCCAAGAAAACAGAGCCTCTGTTTAAAGATGGTTTTGAGAGCCTGCAGACTGCCTGCTCGACGCATATCTTGACGCTCTATAAAAAGCTCGAATTCCGAGCGGAGGTTCATCAGGCGGAGCCATACCTTGCGCAAGAGGTCATGGAGGAAATCCGACCCACTCCAACTCGACAGCGATTACTTGAATGGCAGAAGCATGTCGAAGTTATGAATCGCGATGCCCATCGCGACTCTTATCGTTCCCGCTTTGCGAGGTCTCCTGATCCTGAAATTCGGGCGCTGGCAATCGATCCCAACGGCATCAAAAAATTTAAGGCGATTTATCGCAAGGAGCGCGACAACATTCAATTTGATGGACTGACCGATCCTTTCGAAAAAAGCGTCAGAAATTGGCCGATGGACAGCGCTCGGGCGCTCAAGACATTTTTGGTTCACAAGTTCCCCTTCAATCTAACTCTAGACGAGCTGATGGAGACGTATGACCAGCCGCGTTTGATAAAGCTGGAAGACGGATGTGATGACGTCATCAAAATCCTTCTTCATCGAATGTCGACAGCAAATCCGGTCAAGTCAAAAAACAGGACTTATAGCATTGATGATCTTATGGCGCTGTACTATCCCACTATGGAGGATATGGCGGCCCTGATCACATTCATGATGTTCCAGTCCGGCTGGAACAAAGAAACCGTGCTGGCCGTTGACCAAGGTAACTACGAACATATTCTAACAGGTGCAATTGAGGAAGCGATTCGGGTCGTCTACTCGGAGAAGAACAAATCTCAGAACATCGCGCAGAACTTCGAAAAACCCAAGAGGATCCATCTTCCTTCTCGAACGGACGATCCCTTGAGTTTCTACTGCTTGATTGGCCTTTGCCAACGCCTTAGCGAGCCACTGGCGCAGTTTCCCTTGGATCGCGCTCCCGCAGCAACCTATGAAGAAAGGATGAATCCACTCTTCTCTTGCATCCGACTTAAGTCAGACTGGCGTAAAGGTGGGCGTTATACCTCCATCGCCTACATGCCGACATTCCTGGTCGGGATCCGTAACTTTCTAAAAATGTATGAGGTTATCGACAATGGGAAACGCCTGACTACTGCAAAGGAACTAACCAGGCGTCTTCGCCCAACCTGGCTATTGCATAAAAAGAAGAACAGCCCCTTATCTCTGCTGTCGTCAACCATGGGGCATGCTGATCGCGATACAACAGATATTTTCTATGACGACTCAGGCGCTGCACGCCAAGAACGTATGAAGCGGCTGCGATCTGAACTTGAAGCGATTATTGAGCTCCTTCGTGCCCGGCAGTTCAAAGGCTTGCTTGCAGCACATGCGCAAGCGCAAGCATCGGGCAAGTTAAAAGTGTTTCACATTCCTGGGCATACAAAAGCGCTGTGGGCGTGCGCTGATCAGGACAACCCTGACTGGGTAGGATCAGAGATCATCTACTCCACGGGTAAAAAGTGCTTCGCAATTGCCGAGTGCATTTTCTGCAGTCAAGTCCGGATTTTCGAAGACTCCCTGCCCTTCTTGATTGAGCGTGCGAGCCACCTTCAGGAATATCTCGAAGAGCGCGATGCCGATATTGGATTTGATAGTCGATTCCAGCGAGAGCTCGATGCCATCCAGTACATTTTGGAGGCGTGGGGCGATGAAGACGACACGAAGGCTGCCTCTCGTTATCGCCGACGGAACACTCCAATGCTGCCCCGAGACCTAAAACTCTTAGAGATTATTTTTGAGAGTGAAGACTTCGGCGTCTGAGCCGGAATACAAGCTGCAAGCCCGAATATTAACCCGTGGCCCGGATACCTTACATCTAAATGCCACCCGAGAGATCAAGAGCATGACCAGCCACACTACTGCGCCCTCCTCCACTACCGATGTCCGTACTGAGGCTCATACCGATGCGCCCGAAGAAGCCCTGAACGAAGCCTCGGATGACGACCTGGTCGAGGCCCAGGACGAGGCCCCTGAAGCCGTCTCAGGCAGCCAGCACACACCACCTAAGTCAAAAGCGGGAACGAATGAAGAGGCTGATGAGGATGGAGATGGCGGCTTTGATGACCTGACCTTGGAAAGTGCTGCCGAAGAAGAAGACTGTAAAGATGAAATTGATGAAGATTTCGAGCAGACCTTCGGTAATATCCGAGAAACCCCGGCATTTTCGCTAAAGAACAAGCTACTTGCTAGTGGGGGAAACTTCCCTGTATCGAATGATTCCCACTATCTCGATGACATCTGGCATTTTCCACGCAGCGGATCCGGCGCGCCCAATAACGTGCACTTCACCAGGGAAGTACAGGGTTCAAATTCCCTTAAGCGTGCGATAATTTTCCACACCGTACGCGAGTATGCGCCACTGGGTAATATCCGCAGCTACGCTACGGCACGACACCAAGGTTTCATATACAGGATCTTAGAAGATTATATCTTCAGGGACTTTCACCTGACTGCAAAGCCTGAGCATATTCGACTGATCTCAATGGATTTGATCCGAGCCGCTATCGAGAAAGCCCGAAAGGCCCCAAAAAAATCCGACTTGTTCGGACTTTACCAGATGCTACGCCTCTGGATTTTAATCTCTGACAACAAACTGATCCCAGAAGATCTTCGAATTGGTGTCAGCCTAACTGAATTTGACAACCCAGAACTCCGAAAAGACATTTACCAACGCTACTTCAGAGGCAACGTTAGCTCGTGGATACCTTATTCGGAAGAGGATCTGGAGTCCTTGACCGAATACTCTCTGTTTTGGATCGAAAAAGCTGTCCCTGAGCTGCTGAAGCTGCGCGATTACCTTGTGGGACTTGAAAGCCTTAAAGACGGTGCCTTGGTCAGAGCGTACCCTGTGCCTGATTTCGAGAAGCGAACAAGCATAGAGATTGATGGTAAACAGGTAATGGTGTACAAGCTGCGGAAAAGCTTGAAGCACAACAAGCCTCTTTTCACCTATACCTGGCTGACAGAGTACAGCCGGGCTTTGGACAGCGTAAGAAACGCGATCTTCATTATGGTGGCGCTGATCACAGGTGCCCGAAAATCGGAACTATCCCCGATCAAATTCTCTGATCTGCGCATTGACGACAACGGCGAATACTGGCTGAAGATCCACCGCTTTAAAACCGCGCACAATCCTACTTTCGGTGAAGAGGATGAACTACCTATTCCCAAGTTTGTTGGAGACGCGATTCGCGATTTCGAAAAGCTCCGAGACATAGCTAAATTCAAGAGGAGCGGCTGGCTCTTCCAGTCCAACCTTTCCTCAAAAGATGTGAAGACTTCAACGAGTGGAGTAATCCAAGGAGTAATTGTCTCTCTTCGAAATGCCGTGGACGCTGAACGCATTCATTGCCACAGGTTCAGGAAAACAATTGCTGAAATTTTGATAAATCGCGACGAGCGGAACATCGACATCATTAGAGCGCTTTTTGGGCACAAAAGCTATGCCATGACTCTTCAATATATTTCGCGAAACCCGTTGATGGTCAGAACAGTTGCCTTGGCTATTGAGAAAAATTACACGCGCGAATTCCATGAAATAGTGGCAGGCATTCGCTATGGAGCTTATTCAGGCGATGCCGCCACTAGGATTTATGATCAGATCTCCAAACGCCCGGACGAGTTCTCAGGCAAACAACTGAAGGTCTCGCTAATGTCCTACATCAGCCACCTGCTCGCTGCGGGAGAGCAAATCTTCGTGCGCAGAACTGCAGTGGGAACCTTCTGTCTGTCCGGGGAGCAATACCATGCAGACAATGTTCCGCCTTGCCTGATGAACCGTAAAGCCCTGAACGACAACTACCAACCTGACGCCTCGAATTGCCAGCCAGACTGCAAGAAGATCGTTGTCCTGGAATCAGCCAAGAAATCTCTTAGCGATAATATTGTCTTCTATACGACCCTACTGAATCGTGGCGGCGGACAGCTTTCCTCAGTAGCCGAGCGCGAACTTACGCGAAGGATTAACGCCACCCAGCGTCATCTGGAGAATCTCGAAGCCACTGGCAGTATGGACAAAGCCCCGGATAACCGTCGCAAACAGCGTCTGATCGAGGTGAGCCATGTCTAACTATAAGCAAGGCACCTCGCTCGACCAGCAAGCCACCGAAGCCCCCCTTGAAGCCTCTCCAGAAGCGACTGGTATCCAGGGAAATGAGCGGCGCAAACTCATCATCGATCTTATCATCGAGCATTACATTTCTGGCACATCCAAGAAGCTCAAGCTCAAAGATTTATCTAAACGCGCAGGCATTAGCCGCCAGGCTTTAGATCGCTATTATGATGACCTCAAACCCTTCATCAATGGCAGCCGGAGCATTTCAGAGCTTACTGACAGCCACGATAAAAAGGTAGAGATACAAACTCAGAGCGCGATCAACAAGACAGAGTCACACTACAAAGACCTTATCGCGCGAAACCAAGCCAGGTATGAAGCTGAATTAAAGGAAGGCATTAATCGACACGTCACCACCTTAATGAACAATGACTTGTCGTTACTCTATAGTCACACAATTTCCAACTCACTGGAAAGACAAACCCTGCTCAACAATGAATACAGAAATACTATTTCTGAGCTCGAACTCAAGCTTGCACTGGCAATTGATCAACAACCCACAAGAGCTAACGTAGCGCCGCCCAAGAACAACCTCACATTCAATGTTGGGATTGAAGAAATTTGCGCCAAACTTGGCAAGACTCCGGACATTGACGCGTTTGAGGATGCAAAGGACGAGCAAATTCTAGAAACAAGAAAAAAGCTAACCACCTTTGCCAATGTGCCGAACGTCCGCGCAGTAATATTCGCCGAGCGCTACATTTCTCGCTTTAACAAATTTGCCGAGGAATATATCACCCGACCGAATGAAACCGCCCTGGTCGTTCGACTCCCCCTGTTCACCAGAACAGAATTTTTAAACTTCACAAAACACCTACCCAGAACATTTAAAATTACGGTTTGTGTACCGCACTGCATATCCGATATTGAGAAGAAAGCTCAACGCGAATTCATGATCAGAAACATTCCGGGCGATGAGCTCAAAGCGGCAGACAAAGCAGACGCTCCAAATATCTCTTGGGGTTTCGATGAAGTAATAAACTTCAAGATCTCCCAAGGCGATTGAGAGAGCATAGCCATGATTACCATTAACAGAAAATTAATCACTTATATTTCAAGCGAAACCCGAACACAAAAAGTCTCGCATTATATTCTAATAGCTGAATTCGAAGGGAAAAGCGTCCTTCTGTCCCACCCGAATCTGTTTCTATATAAAAAAACCCGATCTTCCCAACATACCTCTGCGCGCTATGCGGGCATCTTGGTCAATTTTTATAAATTTTTGTCTACACAAGAGAAAATGATAGGCCAGGACATCTCCACCTACCATGTGCTTGCAGATAACAGGGACATCATGCGATGGCAGGCGGATCGGCAGAGCCAACGACTTGCCCTGCAGTCAGCAAAACCTTCCACTGAAAGCATCATAGATGAGGCTCATTTGCTGATGGGTTTTTTTGAGTGGTTGAGCAGTGAAAAATTTCCTACCAATGTGAACGTCGGTCTTAAAACCTGGAAAGCCAACTTCAGAAGCAGGCGTATGCTTAACTATCTTCAATCCCAATCGAAGGTACAAATTGATGCGTCTAATATCTACGTCCTCGACAGACGAAACAGGCAAAGGAAATTCGATTTCTTGATTTCAGATTTTGAAATCAAAGCTCTTCTGGAAACCTATGTAGACCCTGTTTACTCGGTACTTTTCACTTTTGCTCTTGGGACAGCCATGCGCCCCATGGACATTGTGAGATTCCCTTACCTGGGAAATACTGAAAACACCCATATCATGCCCTACTCCGAAATGACGAAACGGGGCGCAACCACCACTTACAAAGTGTACGACAGCAAAGGCCATAAAGATCGTACCATCGTGATTCACATGGAGGAACTACGGGCCTTACAAGAAAACTACATCACTCCTTATTATGCAGCACGCAAAAAACTCTACAAAGAACGTACGGGGCAAGAATGCCCACCCGACATACTTTTCCTCAACAAGAATGGCGTTCCTGTAACGCCCGATATGATTTCGGCCCGAACCAACCGCGCTAAAGTTAAGGCGATGGAAAAGTGGCCAGAGTTCAGACCTCACATCGATTTTTATCAGACTCGTCACTGGTGGCCGACGCAATATTTGCTTGCGACCTATGGCGACCTGCTTCTGACGGAGAGCACAGACGCATTGGTCGCAGCCGTCTCGCAAGTCATCATTAACCAACTGGGCCATGAGGACATTCTCACCACGTATCGCCACTACATCGACATGGCCCGGGTGATGTGGCGGGCTCACAAGGGGCTGGCAATGGATTTGGTGAGCGGCGAAGGCTGTCTAGCCATGAACTTCACGAAGCTCCTTAAGCGGCCTGGGATGTATGATGAGGATGATGCGGCCTAGCCGCTTACCCTCTGTAGAACCAGTAGATGGCTTCTTCGGAAGATGGCTCAGCGAGCTGAGCTTTTGTCATGATCGAATGCTGGCGTAGGCCGGCGGACGGAAAGCGACCATTTGCCGCTGCACCTCAGGGCTCTCCTAGCATGAGCTTCTGGATGACCTCATCCATCATGCTATTCACCTCAGCCCCTGATACCCATTGAGCATTCGAACCGATCTGGTGCCTCAGGTCGGCCAGGTGCGGTTTGTCTTCACTAGCGATGAAGTAGTCCATGGAGCAGCGAGCAATCTCACGCGGCATGTCATAGATGGGGGGGCCCTTATAATCAACAGCGGTACCCATGAGGTACAGATTGGGTGCGAGAGGGAGAATGACGTGAATCAGCTCGTCGACTTTGTCGAGAAACGGGCGGAAAGCTCTCTCCCCCGTCACATGGAAAAGCACGATTGAATCGCCCAGAGGAAGATCTCCAGGTGCGTAGGTCTCCAAGCTATAGCTCAATCGCTTGAAGCGATCAGCTCGCTTTTCAGGGGACACCGAATCGGACATGACCCGGACATGACTCTGTTTCACTGCACGCGCGATCATGTCTTTGGTGCCAGGCAGCAGCGCCGTGATATGCGTTGCTGCTCCTAGAACCAGCACGTCAATAAACTCACCTGAAAGCAGATCTGGGCGCTGCGCCAGTAGCTGCTTGATCTGATCAGCGTTTGCCATTTCTCCGATGGCTTGAGCGAAAGCTGGAGAATCCAAGGTCAGATGGGGCCTTAGCAATTGGGCGAGCACCTCCGGATCAGCCATGCGCTGAAGGATGTACTCTACGCACGCATCACTAGCGGACGCCATGTTCTGTCGAACGTGTCGGCTGCGGATCTCAAAGTGAGCTAGCAGATCCGGTAGCTCGCGGATGCCCACATCATCCAGCTCTCCTCGTCGAAGCCGGTCAATTAAAGGTGAAAACACCTTCTCTTCGACTAAGGTAATTTTGTCATCGAGATCCGGCTCGGTTTCTACCGCATAGAAATGCCCTTCCATCCCAATCGTTTTGTGATTGGTTGGTCTAGCCTCTCTTCGCCGGTCATACATCCAGCTGTGAACCTCTTTACCATTGCTTGGGATTCTGAAACCCTTTTGCAAAAAACGCGGTATGAAATGCTGTTTAACACCCGCCATGATCACTCCTTTAGATCCAATCAATCACAATCAAATACAAGAGCTGAGGTTCTTCGAAGTCCCATGCCGCTGAGACTGCCCTCGTTCAGCGAGGCGTTGGAGGCTCATCGATTTCATTAGAACCATCAGAATCATCAGGCTCGAAATCCTCATCCCTGCATCGAATCCAGTCATGATCAAACACCTCAAGGGTGCCAATGAGTCCATCCTTCGACTCTATCAACAGTTCTTCGTGCTCACTGACTGCCAGGGCAAGCATCTGAATGGCAGACCTAGCGACGCGTAGTGCCGCGATGACCGTTGCAGTGAATCGATCAAAGTCGTGGTGTTCGATTTCAACAGCCTTTCTGCACTGGGCGATATCGCCAAGATCATGCAAGACAACGAAGCGATGCGTGCCGACATTTCGTAGGTTTTTCAGGGGGCGCAGAATACCGTCCCGGGCCTCATAGTCATCTGCCAGTTCGACCAAGCCGTAAAGGGCGCGCACACCACTACGAACAATAGATTCGACCCCTGGGGTCAGTGGGTTCGCGCCTTCTCCTTTTGTCCGCAGGCGCCAAATTTTTCCAAAAAAGATCTGATGGGGTTCCAGGCCGAGCTCGAAGTAGTGATTTGCTGTGGCTGCGATCTTGTCCAGAAGGTCGATCGCTGTGCGGTGAGCAAGAATCAATGCCGACGTAGCCGGGCCATAAATGGCGTAATCCAGGGTGTCATCGAAGCACCCCGAAGTTGGCCACGCCGCTTCATCCCGAGAGCGCCAAGCCAGATCGCGAGCAAGGATGAAGTCACCTTTCATCTGGTTGAACATCGCAAATATCGGCGGAGGCGTTGCCCCTTTCTCAGTCTCTCGCTCCAGAATGCCCGGCAGGCGCAACCAATCAAGCTTGCCCAGTTCAGGGTCTACAAGCTCAACAGTCGGGCCGAGGGTCAGTCGCTCCTTTTCAACCCATGCAACGAATGGGTCACTATGCGGCGCCCTGGGCGGCGGCTCTTGGAAACGATTCAGAAAGCCAAGCATGCCATCAGCTGCTTGCAGCCCGGCGTACTCAATGATTCGATCCCGGTTTTCCCGTGCGACCTTGGCATGCGCAGCGGCCTCAAGTATCGCAAGATCCGAACACAGATCTTTTTGGTAGCAGTAAATCAGGTACCTGGCTGCTGCGTGAGCCGCTACGCCGTTCTTTGGATCTAGCGCTAAGGCTGCAAGTCGCGCATCGTGACACTCGCTCAAGCGTTGGCTATCGGCCAATTGATTAGCGAGATTCGTCCAGCTCTGAGTCCGCGCATACACGCCAGCTTCAGCATCCTGAGCCACACTCCAAAAGCACGCCCGGGCCTCCGAGCGAAGGTGCCTGGTGCTTTCCTTGTGATCCAACCAGTCCACCCCATCGGGCGAAAAGCCAACCGAGCTTATTATTGCAGTGGCCAGGTTGAACACTGTATCTGGAGTGCGGTATTGGCTATGGAGTTGACGGTAGAGAGCAAGCCCCTCATCGATCGCATCTTGCTGCTGGCATTGCACTCCAGCATTTACCAACGTAGCCGCGCGCAACTGCATTATGTTCAGACGCTTCGGCCCTTCAAGGCTTAGGGCTCTCGCTTGCCTCAAAGCTTCGGCAGGATCAGTGTCTGTCAGGTGATCCAAGTGAACTGCCATCTCGTCAAAACTGTAAGAGTCGTCCACCACAGTTAGTTCCCCCTGGTCAGTTGACTGTGCATTTACCCCCTTTAGAAAGGTGCTATCAGCATGATCGCACCCTGAGCCTGGGCTTCACAGATGATCATTTACCGCCGCAGGTTGATGTGCCTGCCAATCCTTGCTCTGAATGTTTCGCAACAGAGATTTTGGCTTATCCTTCGAGTTAAGTCTTGATGACTCAAATGCAGGGATCTTGATGAGCCAACGAAATGAAATCCTGGACGAACTGCGCGCAGTTATTGGTGAGCAATCACAGCTGCTGACTCTGATACTTTTCACCATGTCTCAGGGGCCAGTGCTGCGCGAGGGTCAATGGCTGTCCTGCAGTTTGGAAACCGACCAGGCACGCGCAACGGCTGCAGTTGCCATGGGCGCCGGCCAATCCCTGGGCACCGTCGTCAGGAACTCGGCTGAGCGCGGACTAGCAGTGCGCGACCTCTATCCGATTGCTAGGGCCGTGGTTGAAGGCTTCATCAATGCTGCATTCTTTATCACCCAACCTGTTGAGGTTTCACAGCGCGCTCTGGCGCACCGCCAATACGCTGCGTGGAAGCATTCAAATCGCGTGATCGGTTCGGGGGATTTCATGATGACACTAGGCGATGATCCGACCCCAAAAGCGACTGCAGCCAAACTCTTCCCTGATTTCGCCGGTCGGGGGCAGGACTCCTGGTGTTCGCTGGATGCCCCGTCCAAGATCAATCGTATAGGCCAAGTCGTCCAGGCGTCCGGGGGTGCCTTCCTGGGTGCCTATGGTGGGATCTACGCTGTGTCCTCGGAAATCATTCATGGATCCGTCTACGGAATGAGCTACTTCATGAGCGCTTACACGGGGCAGGCGCAGACAACCGAAGCATTTCAGCAAGGAACCGAGGGGCAAATGGTCGACATTCTTTCAGCAGTTGGACATGCAGCCAGCGGTTTCATTTCCGCCTACGCCAATGTTCATCAATTTGGCCCATTGGTGATGAAGGAACACGAGCTATTCAAAAGGCTATTCAAGGCATCAACTGGCGATACCTGGATAGACGGGGATCCTGATCTTGTCTAGAACCACATCAAGTTTCACTACTCCCTGTAAACACATCGCTCATGAATCCCTGCACTCACTGGATTAGACACAAGTTGTCGGCATCCAGCCCGGGGCTTCCCTTATGGAGGTATCGACATGCTGATCGAGCTCGATCTGAACATGAATGACGCGCAGGCGCTTCTTCACCACTGCTCAGAGCACCAGCCAAATAGCGGTGATTTCCGAGAAAACACTCGGCTAAAGGAAGCGTTAGAAGCCCTCGCAGAAGCGCTCGGCGAGGCCATGGACTCAAAAAATGAAGGCGTCGAATCATCGGAAATGATTGATCCGCAGCTGTTAGATGCCGCCGTGAAGCTGTTCGGCGACAAAGCGAGCGCCTTAAGCTGGCTGTCGAGACCTCTACAAGCGCTAGGAAACAAAAATGCAATGGATGTCCCAACCGAAGAAGCCCTAGCGCTGATTCTGCGCATTGAGCATGGCATTGCTTCCTGAAATTTTCGACAGGCGCGGCTGGCATATCGCTGTAGTTCCCCGAGGGGCTATTGCGTCTCCAAGGATCTGCAGGTTAGATATCTTTGGTTTTTAGCAGCCCCAGGATTGAAAATCATTTCGCTGAATTGGCCCACATCGAAGGCCCGCCACCCGCTCAGTTCAGGAAAGGCCTTCGATAGAGCAGCACCTGCAAGTTCAGCAGCGTGGCCTGCCAATTCCGCCCAGCGGGAATCTGCCAGACTCCTGCAGCATACGCATCGCCTGCCTCAGATTCCTGGCGAACCTCCGTGGCGTCATAGCCCGCTTGCCTCGGCGGATGAAGACAAAGATTCAACTTCTATGGCAGCTTCGTATTCGGCCACTTCACCGGTGATACCCAAAGGTTTACCAGTGAGGTCATAATATCGGCGGTCGGCGAAACGATTGATGGCCTCACAGAGGCGTTCCCTGCGTTCGACAAACTACTATCCCTCCTCCCGATCCTTCTCAAGGCTAAGCGGATCGCTTGGCTAGCCTCCGCTAGCCAATAGTCGCAGCGCGATCAGGAGCTCAGTAGCTCTGGCTTCTCCAGCGCCTCACGCAGCCTGAAGAAGTTTTCGGGAATATCTGAAGCATCGTACAAGCTATCCAGGGCACGAGTTCCGCGCTCGTGGGTACCTGTGAACCAGGTTTTCAATTCGCCACCGTTAACCTTGGGCAAATGCTTGTTGAACGCTTTGAAGGACAGTAATGCCTCGCTACTCGCGATTGCTTTGATAAGACGCTGCTCTTCGATCGACACAGAGTCCATGGTGATCTGATGTCGAAGAGGAACCCGGGTACGAGCAGTCGCGCTAAACTGGAGCTCGGAGTAGATCCATGGGGAAAACGTCTGATCCACTCCCGCGAAGTTAGTCATGGGTACCGAGTTACTGGTGTTCAGGAACACGAAAAGCTCTGATCGGTCGATCATCGCCTGAAGTGCGCCCGCGAGCATCATATGAACGCCGGCGGCCAGGTCAGTCGCTTTTCGGTAGTCGTAGACGACTCCACCCTCGGGCTTTCTCTTAGGCTCGGCGTATACCTCGTTGAGGGCGTCAAGCAGTTTAGGGAAATAGCCCCATACACAGGAGTCGACGAACACGTTCAACCCTTTATCCTGCAGTGCAACAGCCAGCTCGATCGCCTGGTCAGCGTCCCGGTGCGAATGTGACAGGAACACATGGGCTTTCTTAGTCGGGAACAGATGATCAGCCAGCTGTCCCGCGTCAATGACGTCTTTGCCCTGGAACTTGCCCACCATGTATTCGGATAGCTTGGCGAAGGTGCCTTTTGCCTGTTCTTCCAACGCATCGGTTTCATAGGAGTGAACCTTGCGAAGGGGCTGGTAATTGTTCAGTTCGAAACCTGTGTACATCGATCTTCCTTACTCGAATACCCAACGGTTCCCACCGGCGCGACACGGATTTTTTCCCCGTCCGTTGGAGGTGGCGTTTCATGCGTGCAGGATTCTAGCACTCCATGGTGTCAATTTGCCTTCCATGCTGTATAGCCTCCGTGCTCCGTCCAAAAGGATGAGGAAGCGAAATGACAAAGTTAAATGAAGTCAGCGGCGCTGCTCGCTTTTCTCGCCCAGACTCCATTCGCTAAAAGCGCAAAAAAGGCTGCGTTTTTATGCAAGGGCCCTGCAGCAATGCCAGTCGTTCAGTGATAGCATTTAGCCTTTTATTGCCAGGGATTGCAGTATGAAAGCGTTGATCAACGTAAGGCCAAGCCCAGAACAGCTGGCCCTTTTCTCTCGAAGCAGCGCGGGCGTCGAGGTGATCCGAGGGGCTGCCGGCAGTGGCAAAACCACCACGGCGTTGCTCAAGCTGCGCTCCGCAGCAGGTTTCTACCTTAACCGTGAGAAAAAACGTCCCGTTCCAGGCTCGGTTGACATCTTGGTTCTGACCTTCAATCGGACGTTGCGCGGCTATATTGCTGAGCTCACTGAACGGCAGTTCGCCAACGAGCCCCTGGTCAATCTAGATTTCTACACCTTCAACAAGTGGGCCCAACACCTGACAGGCGCCCAAGGCATCATCAACATCACAGGAACGGAGGCTCACCTTAAGGCCCTCGCCAGCCGCATGAAAATGGATGCCGACTTCGTGGTCGACGAGGCAGTCTACGTCCTTGGCCGGTTTGCGCCCAACGACCTGGATGACTACTTGACCGCTCGGCGGGATGGTCGTGGGATCACCCCACGGATGGAGCGCCCTGCTCGTCAACGATTGCTGGATCAAGTAATTCGCCCCTACACGGAGATGAAGCGGGCTAAAAATCTGCTGGACTGGAATGATCTGGCTGCGATGCTTTCGACCCAGAAGCTTCGTCAATATGACGTCATCGTGGTGGACGAAACCCAAGACTTCTCGGCCAATGAAATCCGCGCGGTGCTGAACCAGAAGTCCGAGGACGCAACCGTCACATTTGTCCTGGACAGCGCACAACGCATCTACAGCCGTAACTTTACTTGGAGCGAGGTGGGAGTTACCCTGCGGCCCGAGAAGAGCAGCCGGCTTCAAACAAACTACCGAAATACCCGTGAAATCGCCCAGTTTGCCAGCGCGATGCTCACCGGCCTGACGCTGGACGACAACGGCACCATGCCTGATTTTGGCAGCGCCCGGTCGAATGGCATCAAGCCCTTCGTGGTGACTGGGGATTACCCTTCCCAGCTGCGCTGGGCCTTGGACTATCTGCGTGAAATCGATCTGGAGAAAGACTCGGTCGCGTTTCTGCACCCTAAAATCTGGTTCCGGGATCTCAGACGAGAACTTCAGTCTCATGATCTGGGCTATGTCGAGATTACTGGTGAGCCCAACTGGCCTCAGGGCCCGGAAAATATCGCGCTCTGCAGCCTACATTCGAGCAAAGGTCTGGAATTCGATCACGTCATCATGATTGGCCTGGACGGCAGTATCCTGGATATCTCCGCACCTCAAGACGAGGCTGACGATGACGAGGACGAGGGAAGCGATGAGTACGAGTTGTCTGCTCGCCTGCGTAGGCTCATTGCCATGGGGATAGGCCGCGCCAGGGAGAGCGTAGTAGTCGGGTTCAAAACCTCTGACACTCCCGATATCATGAGCTTCATCGACAACAACCTGTACACGGAAGTGAAGGTATGAGCATTGAGCAGCTCTGCAAAGATCGAGGCATTGAGTCCATTGTCCACTTCACCACGAACCGTGGTGCTCTCGGAATCTTTGCCTCTAATGCACTCAAATCTCGCCAACGCCTCGATGCAGACGAGCAGCTCAAACATATCTTCCAACCCAACGCTCAAAGTCGGAACAAAGACGCTGCTTGGCTGGACTATGCCAACCTCTCTATCAGTCGTATTAACACCACCTTCTTCAAATACTCAGGCAATTGGCATCGCGAACAGGATTTTTTCTGGTGCATTTTTGATTTTTCACCTGAGATAATGCAGCACGATGGGGTCTGGTTCACTACGACGAACAACATCTACTCAGGCGTTCGCCGCGCGCAGGGTGCCGATGGCCTTGGTAATGCCTTCAAGGACAGCACCACGCTTTGGTCAGGCAACGTGATTTCACGACCTTCTGATCATCCACTGTGCCTCCCAACCTGCCCTCAAGCCGAGATCCTGTATCCAGGTGAGGTCTCAACGGACTACCTACAGCGTGTGTATGCACGATGCGACTCGGACAGCAATGAAATCGCTGCTCAAATGTATGCGATGGGTCACCGAGTAGTCCCCGTCATCGTGAACCCAGACCTGTTTGACGAGATTAAGTGAGCCATTCAATGTCAGAAAATCGACTCAAACGTACAGTTTCTTCAGCCCTCTGGTCGGCCTATGGGGATGCGCTGGGATTTCCTACAGAGCTAGCCTCTGATAAGACCGTGCAACAGCGTCTAGGGCACTCTCGTGTCACCCGTACGGAGAGCTGGAAGCGCCTTATCGGTGGCCGCTTCGGAGCAAAAGTACAACTGCCAGCCGGTGCATATTCGGACGACACCCAACTGCGCCTCTCGACCTGTAGAGCCATCACAGGACAGGGCTACTTCGACGTTGAAGCATTTGCCAAGATTGAGCTACCTGTGTGGCAAGCTTATGCACTGGGTGCGGGCCGGGGCAGTAAGTCTGCTGCCGGAGCGCTTTGTAATAGAAGTAACAGCTGGTTCAGCAACTTTTTTCCCGGCTATGAAAACGGCGGCGGCAATGGTGCTGCTATGCGAGTCCAGCCTCACGTCTGGGCCGCGTCTGACCTGAGGAACAAAGATTCTTTTCTAACGGACGTGGTTCGAAATTCCCTTTGTACCCACGGTCACATGCGTGGTGTTGCGGGTGCCGTCGTTCACGCACTGAGCTTGGCCCACACCCTTGATACAGGAAGGGTTCCTGGGCCAGAGGAATGGCTTAGCTACGCGAAGGATATTGAAGGCATCCATCAGATCATCGCAGACGACAACGAGTTGTCGACGTTCTGGTTGCCTACCTGGGAAGAGAAGTCGGGTCGGACACTGAGCGCTGCCGTTTCTGAAACCGCCAATGAGTGGCGGCAATCAACGCACCACGCATCTAATTTGATCGAGAGCAACTACCAGTCAGATGGGGCGGGTATCTATTCCCATTTAATTGCGCTGGAGAACGGATTGAGCAAGGAGGAGCGCGGCTCTGGCCTTAAATGCGCACTCTTTGCGAACCTTGCGGCCTTTATTGGAAAACGATACGGCTCCCAAGAAGTCATCGAATTGGTGGCCAATCTCCTCGATAGCGATACAGATACCATTGCCACCATGGCGGGCGCGCTGCTGGGAGCCGCAAACCCAGAAGCTCGGTACCTCGGCCCAATTCAGGACAGCGCTTACATCACCGACGAAGCGACTCGAATGTACGAGATCAGCCAAGGTGAGTCGGCTGCGACCTTCAATTACCCTGATACTCTCTACTGGCAACCACCTCGCGCAGCGATCGACATGTTGTCCAGAAAAGGAAATCAAACGGTTATCGAAGGCTTGGGCAATGCAGTTGCCTCGGGAGAGCCGTACCGAGGCTTGCAAAAGAACACTGCGTGGTGCTGGTTCACACTGTATTTTGGACAGTCTGTTCTCATTCGATACCGAGCCGAAAATGGCTTAGCCTCGAAAGATGTCAAAGCCCCCCATACCATCGGGATGGACACTCCGGACATGTTCCAGCAATCCGAACGGGCTCAGCCGAAATTCGTGGACAGCGCCTCGGTGTATCAGCACGCACGCCCTGCCGATTTGATCGAGCCTGCGAGTACTGAAGCACACGTACATACCTCTGTGCCCCCGTTGAGTCCCGAAAATCACAGCGCTGACCCCATACCGACGGACTTAGATTGGGCTGCGGAGGAGGAATCTCTCGTCTCCTCCATTGATCTGGACAAGCTCACCAACGAAGCGATAAGAGGCTTTGATCCGGAGACTATTGGGCGCCACTTGCTGCTTTTAGCAGAACAGCCGAACCCCATCTCACTGTCGATTGCTTACTCTTCGATTGTGGTTAAAGCTCGTAGTGCGAGATTGAAGCACCGCAAGCAGAACTAACATGTTCATCAAGCGTCCTTCTGAACGCTGGGGACGCTACGCAGGAGTCTTTCGGTGATGCCTAAAATGCTGTGAAAGGATATTGCCCTTCGCCACCTCGACAAACCCTAATCGGAAGCGGCCCTCTCACCAGGGCGGCTTTTTTTCGGATGAATGTGGGCTGGACGGAGACGCCCTGAACTTTAGCGTGGAGACGATTGCAGGATGCTGATGGGGAATCATGGGATGCGATTGTGCTGTGACGACGCTTGCTACTGCGAGCGCTCCGAGCCAATCATGGAATTGAAAGCGAGGTTGCCCAATGGGGAGTTCGAAGCTGCCGCTCCGTTAGGCGACCAGCAGTACTACGGTACCTCTTATCTACACCCCTCGGTAGCTTTCATAGAAGGACTGCCCCTGAAAGGCTTCTGCGTTGATCTTTTACGGCATGCCGGGAAAGGTCATGACAGTCGGTTCCGAGGCACCACCCCTTTTCTGATGGTGAATGAAACGTTGGGCCAGGGGGCCATGTGCTGGGCCGAATTAGGGGGGTGGGTGTACGAGCTGGACAATATTCCGGGGTGGAATGTTGAAAAATTGCTGAACGGCAAAGTTCCAACGGTTAGCGGCTTCACTGGTGCGCCTTACCCTGGCGAGATGGAAGGTGCTATCGATTCTCGGATCCCTCCATCAATGATCCGCAGGGCCGGGCAAGTCATTAAGTTGCGGCGTTTCTTGACGGTGAGTGAATGGACGATAAACAAAAACTGCCCGCACCTGGCGTAAGGGAATTGAAAGATCGCTGGATGACGGCCGAGGGACAACGCGTCCGGCACGAGCTCATTTCAGCCTTGCGCGCGGGGAACGACTACTGGCCTGAGCTGCTGTATGACCTTCCCTCGGTTAGCTATCCCTTGTCTCCAAATGACTTGGACGACCTTAGGGGTATTGAGCTTTCAGATCAGATACTCGAAGGCTTCTCGCTTGCGTGCTGCGACCTGAGTTACAGCAACCTGCAACATTGTAATCTGCGCAAGGCGTCCCTTCAGCGTTCTAGGCTCAACTGGGCCAATCTGGCGCGCAGTATGCTCGTGGCCACCGACTTACTGAATATCGAGGCCCTGTACGCCAATTTTTCAGACTGCAAGATCAATAAAGCGATGGCTATGTCGAGCAACTTCCGCCACAGCACATTTCTCGGGGCTAACATCAACGCTTGTGTGCTGAACGGATCAGACTTTACAGGCAGCGATCTTCAGCCCTCTACGTTTCAACGCAACGAACTTTACAACGTGATCTTGCCCCCAGGATTCAAGCCGTTCCGTATCGACTATTCTAGCCCGCCTGATCCAGACGTAACTCCGTAGGTAACAGGGAATGGCCATCAGCCTCCTCACGACGAATCCCACTTCCGCGCCGTTGTGAGGCAAGTGTGTGCGAGTCACCGATGTCCTAACGCATGGAGCCAATCGCCTACCACCGCCCTTTCACCTTGCCAGCCACCCAAGCGCGCCCGCATGCTCTGCGACTGGTCTGTAACCATTCAGCTGACGAGCGAAGGAGTAAATGATGGGATCGTACGGTGGTTACATCGAGAGGTTAGCCAAGAAGGTCGAAGCGCGGTTGCAGGATATCGAAGCTATTTACAACTTCGACCTAGGCGACGAATTCGAACTCGCCGTTTGCGCCCTGCTGGAGGACGTGCTGCCTGCCAAGTATGGGGTTTGTCGTGGCTTCGTTGTCGCCGAAGATGGCAGGACGGCTGGGGATGACGTCATCATCTACGACAAGATGGCCAGTCCAACCCTGCGCTCCAGCTTAAGCCGCCAGTTTCCGGTGAAGGAGCAGATCCCGGTTGACGCGGTATATGCATACATCGAGTGCAAACACTCCATAGCGACCTCAGAGGTGCTGGAAAAGGCAATCGGCCAGGCCGAGGCGGTGAAGAAGCTTGTGCTCTCGCGCCGAGGCCTCGACAACCCTGACTATGAAAAGGATGGGCCGGTTTACAACGGGCGGCCCAGGGATTGGCCACGTACGTTCCCACCACTGAAAAACCAGCCCTTCTGTGCAGTATTTGCACGCAAATTTTCACCCGACGTCGCCCTTCCCCGCACTTACGGCGAACACACACCTGATCTATTAATCCTGGGTAACAGCCACCTCGCGACTCAGACGGTGAACCTGGGCGCAGACGGCATCAAATCCTCACTCTTCTTTGACACCGAGTACGGGGCAGGCTTGTACACAGAACAGGCCCCCGAAAACGCTTACGGTCTCGGCTTGGTGACCCTGCTTGAGGCTTTGAGCTGGGTTGAATTGCTGCCCATCGACTGGACTGGCACGCTCAACGTTACCTTCTTCGAAAACCTGCGAAAGGTAAGAGCCAGCACTCAGTCCTGATACTGCCTGGATGAGTCTGGCTAGCAACCCAGCCCGACCCCGTCAGGTGAGCTGGCAAACATCGCCACCACCCTACGGTCGGGATTTACCTTCCGACTATCTAGGGCCATGATGACAAGCGCAGCGGGCTCGCCTTGCGTGAGCCATCGGAAAGGTTACGGACAACGAGTGCTTTCATGGCTGAGCAATTTCACTACCCGGCAGACCTTCTGGAACTGCTGATCAAGACCATCCCGAAACTGGTCAAGTCTAAGCAATCCGTCATCCTGTTTTTCCAGGGTGCCGGAGTCACTGAGGAGGATTTGGCAGCCGTAAGCGCAATGGTGAAAACCACGCCAGGCTCGATCAGCAAATATGAGATCGTGCGCACCGTGCTGACCCGCTTAAACATGCGTGGTGATACCGGATTAGGCCCACGTCGCGGGGTGATCCGTCGGGTCGTCGAATTTGAGGATTTCGAATCATGCTGGCCAGACGACCGCCTCGAAGCCAAGGGCTTGGTGGCCAGCGTCCGTGAAGCTGTGAACAAAAAAGATGCGTTCACCAGGATGCAGCAGGAGCGTGAGGCTGAGCGCGATCAGGCGCAAGCAACACACCGTGCGGCTCTGCAGGAAGCCGCGCGCAAGCGCAGTGAGGTCGAGGACGTAAAGAACCGTCTATTTGCCCTTTTCGGCATGGACGACCAACCGCACGAACGAGGCCGACGCCTGGAGGGGGTGTTGAATGATCTCTTCCGTGCTTACGGCATCCATGTGAGAGAGAACTTTGTCCGCAGGGCACCGGACAGCGCGATCGTGCTGGAGCAAATCGATGGCATCATTGAACTTTCGGGTAACATTCACCTGGTGGAAATGAAGTGGCTTAAAGACCCTGTGGGGGTAGGCGATTTCGGGTCGCACTTGGTCAGGGTAATGAACCGAGCAAATGTGTCGGGGATCTTCATTTCAAATAGTAGGTTCACGCAGCCAGTAATCAGTCAGTGCGCAGAGTTTCTTAATCACAGAACCAACTTCTTGTGCACTCTGGAAGAAATCGTGGGCTTATTGCAGAGCCAAGGCGATTTAGTTGAGCTCCTTAAAAAGAAATCTCAAGCAGCAATCATCGACAAGAAACCATTCCTGGAAATTCTGAGTTAATAGGACGGTTTGATAACTATGAGAATGGTGTCAAGCCTACGCCCTCAATGGCGCGTAGGCTTACCGTCAGTACAACTCGCCTCTCAAACAAACCTGCGACAGTTAGCTTAGATATTAAATATTGATTCCGAAGTGGTGGAAGTCCTTCTTCAGCGTCGCCTGGCTAAGAATTGATGGGATTTTGAAGAGGAACTTATATGCCTGATAAACGAAGAGCGGCATCAACATAAGCCCAAGACCATAAGTCGCAACAGCGACGATTATAGGCGCCGGCACAGCAGCAATAGCATAAATAAGACCCTGCACCTTGGCGCCCTTGGAAAGGGTCTTTACTTCATCAAGGTCATAGTAAAGCTTGCCCGAACTATCTTCATACCCAACGATCACAACAGTATTCTTATCAATATTCTTAATATACCACGTCCGTGGCACATCATTGCTAAACCCCCCTTTTCGAGCCAGATAGGCAGGGACTACCAAGCGCTTGATATAGTATGTTTTGCCATACTCATCTTCAAGCCGTACGCGGGTGTAGCGTGCCGCAGACTCAGCCGAAATTCTTTCCTGATAGTTCCTGACGATCGCTACAACTTTACGCATTTGTGACATTCAGCGTCCTTCCTCTTAACTACTTCCTGCATACGAGGGAAGCTCGTGGGCAGCAGCCCCAAGGGCTCTAATGCTCTGATGCGTGCTCGTGAAGGCTGGCTCGCCAAGCCAAGACCTGGCGGCAGCCCCAGACCACAGCGACCTCTTTCGCCTGCAACCAAAATGTGAAGCCCTTCCTCATGCAGGCGCTTCAAAGGCTCAGGCGAAAGCCTAATTCCCTTTAAATTGACTATATGCATTTGTGAGGGATATATCAATCGCGGCATACCGTCTCCTTTTGCGGGATTCAGTAGATGCAACTGCGCAGAGCCTATGCCAACACGCTCCGTTTCTTGAGAGAAAGAAAAGGGTTGAACCAACTGGAGCTGGCAGGCGCCGTGGATGCGTCCTACATCAGCCGTCTAGAGCACGGCGAGAGTGCGGTGACCATTGAAACCAATGAGGCATTGGCGGAGGCCTTGGAGATAGGCCCTTTGGCAGTGCTGGCATTAGTGCATGGGGCTAAAAGTAGTGGCTCAGCCCGAGAGATGTTAAAGGAGGCAACCGAAGAGCTAGAGCGCCTGGAGCTTCTGGACTGCCAGATCCCGATTGACCAAGGCGGGCCACTTCATCCCCAAGTGGCCAAAGGTGTGGAAACTACAAAGGCCGTCCAGGCGTTGAAAGCCGATGGACTGAGTCAAGCTGAGGTAGCCCGGGCACTGAACGTTTCTACATCGACCGTGGGCCGCCATTGGCACCGTTCCTGACTGGCAGCCTTGGCTAACTGCAGACTCGATGAATCTGTTGAGGATATGAGCTGCAGGCCCGGTGCTCTATCCGCTATGATCGAGTCCTCCATCGACTCTCTCACGTTGTACAGGCAGCATGACACTCAGTGACGCGGTACTGGTTTTATTGCTGGCGGAGCGGATCCACGGAACAGACGCTGCGGTTCGCCGTGCGGGCAAGAACATTGTAAAGAAATTACCGCGCGGTAAGCGTGACATCCTGTACAAGCTGATCGACAGCCCTAACCCGATCAAACTCATCCAGCACATCGCCGCCAATCTAGATGATTAAGCGGTTCAAAGGCTGCGAGAGGTGGCGTTTGCCATCACTCGTTTCTCTTCGACGCGATCAGTGCATCGAAAGCCTCTCTGCTTGACAGCCCCTCCCTCATTTTTGATAACAAAAAATCAGCGTCCAATGCTGCTGGATCAAAGCACTCGCGCGCATACCTAACGAAATCGAGCCAGAGTGTCAGCGGTAGCGCAATTCGCTCCTGGTTGCGACACCGATAACTGGGGCGCTGCAGCAGCTTAGGCTCTCGTACAACCAATTGCTCGCAGACTCGACTTAAGACTTCAAATGGGCCGTCAGTCATGCCGATGAGGGAAGGATGCCGCCACCGTCCAATCGATTGGATTGGCGCCAGGACATCGACCTTGTGCAGACTGACCAATCGCTGTATTTCAGTCTCAAACGCATCCAAGCCAAGGGTTGTCATCAAGCGCTCGATAATTTCGAGCTCGGCCAAATTATGTCGCTCCAAGTCGCGAACCTGCTGCTCGCGGGAGGCTGACTGGAACGCTCGTAGATTTTTCAACATTGGCTGCCCTCCTTGATCGAACTCACCCATTCTCTGCTCCAAATCGGTTCGAATCGCCCTCCCGTTCGGCCTAATTATGGAGGCTTGGAGGTGTCAATGAAACCAGGGTCGATTCACTGTTAAGACCCAGCCAGTCATCTACGCTGGCGGGCGGTGGCATTCACAATCAACGGCTAGAGGACGCTCATGGTGGCCTCTCAGGACGTTTCACTGCGGGCAGATGCCACTGGATGACGCAGGGCGTCCTTCACAGAGCAATATATCGGGTACCTTAGCCAATGCTAACCACTCCATCCGCTGACGCTGCGAGGTCACTCACTAGGCACCGCGCGTGTTGTACGAAGTGGGTTCTATTTCAGGCGCAGGTACCCCACTCGAAAAAATATGGACTGCTTGTTTGTTTCCAAAGAGAAAGTAGGGCCTCACGGCCCCAAAAGCCGACCCCCCTGATAGCCCTCGGCCTGCCTGGCGGCAAGGCAACCAAGGGCTCAAAATCTTGTGATCTGTAAGCCGTAAATATCAGATGTAAAAACCGGTGGTGTCCCGTAGGAAATGCGGTGTCTGGGCCACTGCCGCTTTCCTCTTGCTCTCAAATATAAAACTCCGTCTCGCTTAAAAATTTTCAAGAGGGGGGGGCAAATTAATCAGGAGCTTCCGACGAACGGTCAGCGAAATTGACAATTTGCCAAGAACTGGTTTTCAACCCGAAGCGAGTGAAACCGGGGCTTCTAGGAAGAAATTAGCATGTCACGAGCTGCTACATCGTTTCATACAGGAGAAAACAGTAGGAGCAGCTCGACCTGCAGGCAGCAGGCCATTACACAGACTTCCCTCTAACCTGATTTCGCTACTGGATGAGGTGCTCAACTGCACAGAGGGGTGGTACGCTTTCCCAAAATGAATAGCAATGGCGTCTAGTAGACCCGCTCTAATCGTGAGCACGTTTGTACTCCCTTGGAACAATCATGAACGAGAACTGGCAGCGAGAGCGCGGACGACGACAAGCAATCTGGGAGCTTGCCGAGCTTCGGCCTGGAGATCGGGGTGCCAAAGCAATCCTGGAGCGCCTGGACGACCTTGAGCGACTCGATCGCGAGCAGCCCATCAGCGTCTGCAACCTTAGCCTAGAGCAGCTCTCTGATCTGCCCAGAGAGCCTCACAGTATCGGGTGCTGGATCATCAGAGACGCCAGTATTCCCGAACCCTGGAAAAGCCGCTTTACGGTCGCGTTAGGCCCAGCCGCGCGCGTCGTTGAGGGGTTCTATTGGCAGGATTGGATGGAATTTTTGCTGGCCTGGGAACGTGACCTGGAGCATGTCGAGCAGCATCGTCTTGAACTCGATGACGACTGAGCGAGCACGCCTAATGAAGCCCAAATGCCTTGCCGGGGCGTGTCGATACGGTGCGTAGGTCATGCGTGACGACCAGGCACCCCTGTCATTAATGAGATATAGGCCGCACAGCGCCTTCTTGGATTTTTCTAAAGGTCGCAATCACAGTGGTTGCGATGGCCAAGCCGGGCAGATTGCGCGTCGCTCCACTCCAATCCCACCTCATCGCAGACAGTGCGGGCTGTCAGTCTGTACCCTAGTCTCCACGGTGCGTATCACCGCCCTCATGCGGTCACATAGGAGACTCGCTCGCGAACACATAGTGATCGCCGCTTGCGCTTCTCATCAGCTTAAAGCCTTGCCTGACCTCCACGCATCTGAGAGGGGGTGTCGCAACTGTCATGCCATTTTCGGAAACGCCGGATTGATCGAAGTACACCTCAGCGGCGTATCGCTGCCCTGCCCTCGCCGCATTGAGAAGGTACGCGTCGATGCATACGCCCCATTCAACGCCCTGGGCCCTGATGATTTCCGGAGGAATGCCTTGCTCAAGGCCGGACGATTCTTCGGGGCTTGGGAGTTCACGCTGCCGCGCAAAATTAGCCATCAAGTCGATCTCAAATAGGGTAGAGGCCGTTGCGCTGTGCTGATCTATGGCGCTGCCTTCCCTTCTAGGGCGGAGGCACCTGATAGCGGCAGGCCGGCACGATTTAGCGATTAATTGCACGCAGGAGGGTCATCAAGACCTGCCAACGCACTATGGATCCGGCACGAAATAAGCAGGAAGCATCACTCCGTTGCATATCACCATCCTCACCTCAGGCGCCTCTAGGTGCGAGCACGGGTGAGAAACGGCATGCTTATATCGTATACACCATGTAACTGTACACGACAACGTGGCTATATCCTGCATTTTGAGGGATACGTCGTGTTAAAGCCGGCTATGGCAGCAGTAGTTCGGGCTTTGAGAGACAGTCTGGATTTGTCTCAAGAGGGCCTTGCAAGCGCGATGTCTCAGACTTTCTTGAGCCGGATCGAAAACGGCCACAGCAGTCCTACGGTCGACAAATTTGCGCAGCTTGCCCATGCCCTCGAACTGAGTCCAGTAACTCTTATGACACTGATTCTCTCGACCAGTGACAACACGCCTACCTCAGTCGTGCTCGCGAAAGCCGCCAAAGAACTGGAGGAGATCGAACGGAAGGTCAGCGCCAGTGACATTGCTGCTCATCTGGAGGGAATAGAGGTTTTGAAGCGGCCTGCCTCACGGCCCGCTGATCTCGACAAGTTGCAAAGGGTGCTGGAGTGCAAATCTGAAGGTCTGACCAAATCGCAGACCGCGCGGCGCCTTGGCTTGAGCCGATCCACGATCGGGTTCCTCTGGGAACGATCAATACCAGCCAAAAGCTGACCGCGTCCCAACTCGCGTGCCCTAGCCTGGAATGGGTTGTAGGTACCCAGCGGGCGCTATCACCAGATCAATGGTGCGAGTGATGTTCGTGTCGGGGTGCGGGCCAACATAGAGAAGGAAGATCCAAAGTAATTGCTCATGGTTGAGCATCTGAAAATAGATCCTGGCCGCCCCCTGCGGCGATGTCCGATCACCACTTTTCAGGTGAAGGTGGTGCACCTCATCCCGGATGACCCTGCCGTTCACGCTAATTTTGAGCTTGGTCTGGATCCCGCCGGTTTTGGCGAAGTGGAGGTTTCGGGTTTTGAAGAACTCGTCTAGCCCGACACCGCATCCGTTTCCCGCCACAAGCTCGACGAAGGCCTCCATCGCCGAAGTGACAAACCCTTGGCGGTAGTCGGGCAATCCATCGCAAAGCTCGATCGCGTCGCCAATCAGTACAAGTCGGGGGCTGGATGCTACCGCCCTGGCGATGTGCTGCGAGAGCGGTGGGTCTGGAGCAACCTCCTCTACAAGTGCCTGCATAAGAGCGTCAAAAACTGCATCCAGGAACGGCTCGGTTACCTTAGGGCGAGGAATGTGGAGGTAAGGCCAACCGTCGACTTCCATTTCGAAGTCATACACCTGCGCCCCCATCTCGACCATGGTCTCAAGCTCAGCCTCCATATCACCAGGCACGGGCGCGTAGGGCAGAACGTAGACCTCAGCGTTCTCGAATCCGCCGTCCAGGGGTTCGTAGTACTGCCTCAGCAAAGAGACAGCTACCTCAGGCTTCGGCATCAGTTGGAGCCGACCCGTTCGATCCAGGTCAGTGATGATCGTGCTTGGAGAGACACCACGACCTTCCAGGGCGCTTTCGACCCTTCTTCGCAACTGCTTCGGCACGCCGATTAGGAAGACCTGTCTCATGACTGCTCACATGCGTCAGAACTTGGATTTGCTCAGCACGCTGTTAAGCAGTACGGGAATGGCTGATTTCAGGATGTCTTCGTCGCTCATCAACTCCAGCAGGCGAATGGCCTGTTGACGAGAGCTGAGGATGTTGCCTGATGGGGCCGCTGGGCGTTCTACAGCAGATGCGCTGGCAGCCGGCGGCTGAATGCTCAGGTTGTCAGGATTGATGTTGTGTTCAACGGCCCACGCTTGAATCTTTTCGCTGATTTTGAGCGTGCGCATCTGGCGCCATTGCAGTTCCCGGTCACCGAGAGCCTTGGTAAAGGCCGCGTTCACGTCGCTGCTATAAGTCGATTCCACCAGTGCCTGCAGGGGCACCAGTTCACCGGGAGTAACTGCTGCTAGCTCTAGAAATTCGCGCATCCACGCTCGATGTGCATCGACCGGAATCTGAACAATTTCTACGAAGTCTGCTGGATTGCTGTCAACGAGTCGATGAAAGTCGTGGTCGACGCCTTCCACGAAGTGAACGACCCGATTGGTAATCAGGTTGTAGAACCGCTTACGGTTGGTGTCCGGGTTCGTAAAGGCTTGCCAGACGTCACTGCGCAAGGCGGTGGGTCGATCAACCTTCGTCCGGCTTTCCCGACTGATAGGCCTCTGCCGAACAGGTGCCACTTCACGCTTTAGCGTGACGCGCACGTCACCCGGGCCCTCTGGCCATTCGAGTTTTACGTAGTCGCCCAGCGGGCCTTTCAGAAAATCAGCGAATTTACGGCAGCCGTACTTCTTCTCATCAAGGGCCGGGTGGCCTTGCGATTTAAGGGTGGCATTGAGGCGTTGCTTGAGACGAGCACTGAGCTCGCCAGAGGAATTCGAGATCAGCTCGATGATGATTCGAGTGATAAGTTGCAATTCGTCCATAAAAATCCCAGGCTGAGAGCAATACCCCGCCACAGAGTGTGGCGGGTATCTAGGTGTCTATCATATGCTCTGGGTTCCAAACTGTTGGCAACGTCGTCTGAAGGGTAGAACTCCATACCAATCAGCGCTTGGGCGTTGCTACAGCCCTTGAGAAGCGATCCGGTCGCTCCATGAATGGGGCTATCGATCTCGTAGTAGCCCTTCCTGAAGATCATGATGATCAGGAAGCCGTACGACAATGTTAAGCGCACCACATGTTGTGAGTCAACGTCGCAACGTGCATTAGATCTGCACTTCGCATCGAAACCGCAAGCCGAGTGATGACTGAACGCCTGTGATACGTAGAGACCTCTGTTGGTCAAAGATGCAGAGTCGAGTCGGCCCCGAAGCCACCCTCCCCGCTAAAAGCAGATAAACCCAGACCACAGCCAAGCCCGCCCTGAAGGTCGCCCTATGGCCCACGACCTTAACCATTTCCTCAACCGCTCGCACGGGATTACGGCCTTAGAAATTCATAGATTGCGCCGTTTCACTATTCACACGAAATTTTTTTAAGGTATAATCCCGTCAAACGAAATAGAGACTTCTCTACATGAGCAAAACCCGTCAGCCCTCCATTCCCGAATTGTTGATCCGCCACATCCCTCGAAACATTGTGATGGGTGCCGAGGATGCCTTTGAAGCAGGTGCGCTCCGTGCCTATTTGGACACAAAGGACATGGACAAAAATCATCGGAAGAATGCGCTTGGGCAGATGCGAGCTTTCCGGATGAACGAGTCGTTTGAGCAGATGCTGCTTGCCGCCGACGCAGTTCATACACCCCTTAAAGGCAATGGGGTCGTCCTGGGCCATGCCGGCATCTTTAAGTTCGGTCGGGTGAATATGTCTGCCACCCTGTGGAACAACGTCAAGCGCGGCGCCACTCGTCGTCAGCTCGCGGAGGCCAACCAGGCCATGACTCAGCTGGTTCAGCCATCGCTGTTTGCTCCGGAACCTATCACCTCCGGTACGTTCTTTTTCGTGTCGTGCTTTAGCGGCTCCCTGACCAATCAGCCCGAAGCACCTTTGGAAATTCACATCGCGGTACCGGATGCGGAAATGAAAGGTTGGCTTTTCCGAGAGCCGTTGAGTAAGTTCCTCGCTCGCTACGATGCAGCACCAGAGCAGGTTGACAATGCGAAGCCGAAGCTCAAGACAGGTGTGCTCGAAACGGGTCTATTCGAAACAGGACATCATACAGAATCATGAGTCGCGGAATTACAGGGTTCGAGCCGGGGCGGCTATTACAAGCGCTCGCGGCTCGCGGCCTTTCTCAAGTCGCACTGGCAAGCATGGTGGGGGTCTCCCCTGCCACGATAAGCAAGTGGAAAAGCGGGCAGCAGTCTCCCGAGGCTGAAGCATTGGCTAGCCTTTCTCAGGTCATTAATGTGGCACCTGAATGGTTCACCCGCCCTTTACCTGAGAAATGCTCTCTCCCCTTGTTCCGAAGCAATGCCTCGGCGCATGCCAGCGCGCGAACGATGCTTGAAGCACGCCTGGAATGGGCTCAGGACATCGCACTTGCACTGGGCGAGTTCGTGGATTTCCCTGATGTGAATCTGCCCAAGCGCGCGTTCACAGATCCTGAGCAAATCACCAACGCCGATATTGAAGAAGCTGCCGATGAATGTCGCGAGCTTTGGGGCCTGGGTCGACGTGCGATACCTGACTTGGCAATGGCGGTTGAAGGTGCCGGCGTTATCTTGGTGCGCGAAGAAACGGGCGTTGCGACCATCGAGGGATTGTCGGCGTGGAGTCAGGTGTTGAACCGCCCACTCGTGCTGCTTTCCGCTGACAAGCAAAACGGCTTCCGCAGTCGCTTCGACTTGGCCCATGAACTTGGCCATCTGATCCTGCACAAAGGAATTGAGCGCTCGACTGACCCTGCTCGGCATAAAATCATGGAAGACCAAGCGCATCGTTTCGCAGGAGCTTTCTTGCTCCCAGCCGAGACATTCGCCGCTGAAGTCCGCAGCCCAGTCACCTTAGACAGCCTTTTGCTGCTCAAGCAGCGCTGGGGTGTTTCTGTGGCTGCGATGGTCATGCGCCTGTGGGCCTTGAAGGTGATCGATGATGATACAAAGGGCCTGCTCTTCAAGCGTCGCTCAGCTCGCTGGGGCGTGAAAGCAGAACCGGGTGATGAAGGTCGCACACCTGAACAACCTCGTCTTCTCAAACGCACCATCGAGTTGCTGGCCACTTCAGGCGTCTTGCCCGTGAACGGAGTCGCTGGGTACATCGGTCTGGCATCAACGGATATCGAGATGCTGACAGGCTTACCCAACCGGTACCTGAGCGGTAACGCTGAAGTTGTTCACTTGGCCAAGCTCAAAAGCAACAGCAGCGCCATGACCCCCGTGGCCGTTTCGCGTAAAGCACCGGAGCCAGGGATAGTGGTACCGTTCAGTCGCGGGAAATGACTGTCACGGAGGCTTGTCATGGCCTCCGCTGATCAAACACCCTCTGGTGCTGATCACCTGGCAACACTGTCCACAGCGTATGGCTCTATTGATTTCATGGCCAGACGACCAGCTTGCGCAGATGCTTCCGGCCTAAGCGCCCCTGCTTGTAAACCACTTTTTTGATGTGTAAACCGGTATGGTTTACAAGTCAAAAAACTGGTTTACAGCGTCCTGAGATACCTGGTTGATTGATGGCAAAGCTGGTCATTTTGATTCGAAAACCGCCGTTGCTGGCAGGCCTTTAAGATTCTCATGAAAGGTCGAGTGGCGATCAGACAAGGCGAAAATAAGCGAGGAAGCGGCTCTTGCTTTTTATAAATGAGCTTTTGACCCTGTTTTCACCGCGATTATATTCGCCGCACACCAAAATTCCGTATGGAGCCCAGCAGCACCTACCGCGCTACACCATTCCAAAACCTTAACATAGTTTATTGGGCGCCAAGGCAGCTACTGAATTAAATTAACAATCATACCGCTGGGAGCTTTAAACCATGCGCACAGGATTCCAAAAATAAAACATAGCTAAGACAGCAAGCGCCCCTCCAGCCCTTATATATTTGCTGACTCTCACATCAATAAAACCAGGAATAACCGCCCCAACCCCTGCGCCTGCCAGCGCTAGAACAGTACTGAAAACCTTATATTGAAAGTCCGTAGGATCTGGCTTAACCAAAGCAATAATCAACAATGTAACAACAAAAGTCACACCAAATGCGAAAGAAAGAACCTTATCGGCTTTCATAAATTTTTTTGCCTTATTATCAAAACCATAAGTAGGTAGCTCGGCATCCTGAAAAATTCTGCGCAAACCTTCCTTTCTGTCAGGCAGGTAAGCCACAACCATCCGTTGCATGTTTGCAAATGCAGTTGAAGCGGGCTCTATGCTCGTGCCAACAGGCATCCTCAGCCTGTCAAACTCTAATCTTAACAATTCCCAGTGACCTGGCATTTGTTCAAGAATGGCGAAGCAATCTTCAGCGAACCCTTGAGTCCACTCCTCCCGTTCACGCGCACCGAGCAAATCACTACTGCCCACCAGGCCTTCAACAAAATTGAAAAGCCGCGTGCTTTTACTCTGATAATCAAGTAACGCTTGAAGCTCTCGCTTCTCATCAGTGTTCTGCAAGCTGACCAGAGACCTTAGAGCAACCTTCGCAGCGTCATTTAACTCTTCAACCTTCTGCGTTGCTCTATATATCTCTAATTCGTGGGTCATTTTTTTGAAGCCTTTGCGCTTGCGATCGCCATAGCAAGCAGAGTTTTATAATCAGAGTTATCTATACCCTCCATGCCATCGTAACGCAGGCTTGGAAACATTTCCGAAAAAACCTCGGAGACATCTTTAATGCTGCTGGCGTTAGCTTCAGCTAACTTTCTCGCCAGCTCCTCCAGTTGCGTATTTGTAGGACTCCAATTAAACGGCTTGAGTAAGGCGCTGATTGACCCGCGAAATTTGTGAAGCTCAGTTTCATTCATGTTCTATTCCTTGAGTTAGCTATGGCAATTCTCAAAAGAGTATTAAGGTCAGAATTATCAATACCTGAATACGAGCAGGTACCAGCACTATTACAGTGCTCTAGCACGGCATATTCCCAGTCAGAGTACATAGGTGTACCCCCTGCATTTTGAATACGCTGGATATCTCTTTTGATACGGGCAAGCTGGTTAAGAGTTGGCTCGTTCTTGGCCAGCCCAAACTTTATCTTCAACGAGTGCGCAAGCTTTTCATCTTCAGTCACAACAGCTTAGCCCGAGCAAAAGCTCTATCTTTACTCAGGAGCTGGCATTTTGCAATCAAATTAACTAACTTCTAGTCGGTGACTAGGTGCTACGTTACCGCCTGCACACTTAAGTGAGCAGGCACCGGATTTGGCACCAACGCGATGTTTGGCACTTCTGATAAACCAAAACGAAATCAGAATGTTACGTGAATTTCGAGTACCAAACACGAAGCTCAAGAAAATGGGAGATTTTCCTCATGCTTACGCACTTACCAGACTATTTGGCATCCAAAATTGTCTCCAGCCCGGATGTTTACTGGGGATGCCAATGACAGCGCTTCACAGTGCCAAATCCGCCGCCTCCTCACAGCACCCCACCACTAACGGGCAGTTACTATAGGCAAGCGGAGCACGCAGCCGTGAAGGATGGACGCCCTTAGGGCCAAGACGGGCCCTGCAGGGGCCAGGCTTGGTTCACGAGAGCCTGACCGCAGGGGCACGGTAAAGGCCTCATCAAGTAATTCCCAGATAAACAGCACAGGCCCTTGCACGCGATACAGCGCTATTTGCAGCCAGTAACGCCATGATCGTTTCGAAGCACCACCGCAGGAAACCACGAGGGTGGACAGAACTAGAACCCAGGAGTGTAATCGGCCTCAGGAGCGGGTCTCTGGAAATAACCCCTCCCCTTGCGCAACACCCGATCCGCTTCGGGAATATCAAGCTGGATGATCGGTGGGGCCACGCCCTTCGTGACACGCAACCGAGACTCATGGGGAGGTTGGAGGGTCTCCATAGATCTCAAAACGAGCTCAGTTTCAGGATCGTCGGGACTGGCTGCGAGCTCTCGTGCAAACTCGCGCATCTCCTCCTGCCCAGGGGTGCTTCCAATGTCAAACTCCCGTCCCAACACTCTCCTCGCAGCCTTGGCAAGAAGGAGCATGGTTTCTTCAGCGCTTTTCATCAAATCTTCTCCAATGTTGCTTTCAGCCTAGCATGTGCGGTAAGGCCGAGGTAAAGGGGTCAGGCTCGAATACCTCATCACGCGTCTAGTAGGCGACATAGCCCTTCCGTCGATACGGGTCATTGCGCTTGATGATCACCGCTGCACCTTCACGCTTGAGCAGCATGTACCCTTTCCTGTCTAGCCAGCGAAACGGAGTAATTGGCAGGGCTTTGAATCCGATCGATTCAAATCCCAATTTCTTGTAAAGCTGAACCAAATCTTTACCACCATTAGCCGCAGCATGGAGAAACAGCGACCCATCCAAACCTGCCCGATAAGAAGCGATAATGGCTGCGTCAAATAGTGCTTTTCCAACTCCTGCCAAGTTCAGGCTCCCAAAGTACTCATCGTAAAACTCAGTAGGGGCCCCCGAGATATACCAGGTGTACGTTTTCGTACCGAATGTATCTGCATTGCAAAGGTACTGCGGCACCAGAGTCATCATTCCGACCGGCACCTCCTCGCCCCGCTCGTTACGCGCAATCATCGTCAGGCCATAGGCCGGATGCGCACTTCTGATGCTGAAGTGCCCATAGTTATGCACGCTCAGCAACTGGAAGCTTCTATTCCAGTTCCAATTCAGATCAGCGCGGATGTCTTTATTTCCACCTTGCGAAGCAGTGCGATAATTTCCTTTGATGATCGGTTGAACGTAGTCATGCCACCAAGAAGCGTGATCGGCTGTCATGGGGACAAGCTCGACCTCGACCTGGCCCATGGATTTACCACCGGGCGAATAGGCTTCCACATAAGAGACGTAGGGTGGAACCCTAGCTGGATCCGGATACATAGCTTCGAGCTGTACATCCAATTCGTCGAGCGCAGAGAACGGAGGGACTTCGTTTGACGATGACAATGCTTTTATCCTATTCAACAGCCAAACGGCGATGGGGTGATTCTGGCGACCTAAAAATGGATGCGTCAAGGCGCGAAACGCTCTAAATCGGGCATTCCGGTTAACTGCCGAGCGACTCTCTGAGGAATGAGCATCATTTCATTTAGTGCTCAGCGGGATTTTCCCCACTGAGGATTGACAATCAACAGCTCAGAATCCAGGACTGTCCTAGAAATCAACGACAAGGTTTCGAGCGACGGGCGCGCCCGGATCACCCTGCTGAGCTCCTGGGTATCAATCTCCTTCAGCCGTGACTGGGTCTTAAGCCGACGTGCCTTTGCGACCTCCACCGCCTCAATAATTTCTTCACCCAACCTGACCACGCCCTCTTTATCCAATGGCTCCGATGCAGGCATATTGATCTTGCTAGTGAGGAAGCGGCTCAACTTGTCGAATTTTACTGGAACTGGATTGTCTGAGCAGCGATAAGCCACGCCACGTCGGTTGAATACGACATAGTGACTCTCTTCATCTGGAAGCTCTCCGATAGCCGCAGGACTAAATGCCATTGAATTATCGAGAATCACGTCACTGAGATAGTGGGCGTTTAGCTCCGCACACTCATGAAAAAGGGGGGCCGCGTAAGCAACAAATTTCCCTGTGCTTTCGAGTTCGAGCAGCAAATTATGTTGATCTGACCGCTGGAGAGAATGCAAATGCCAGCGATAGTACGGCCCCCCCATGAGGTCGTGTTCCTTGCAATTCGTCCGCACCATGTAGTGGCTCAACTTAAACTGCAAGAAAATCGGAATACCACCTACAATTTTAACATCGTACCCTCCCCCTGCCTGACCTTCAGCGTACAGCGTCGGAAATTGCGGTGCAGCGGCGATCGAGGTTCCCAGCAGGTTCACGACCTCGTTGGTCACTGCATAGCCATAGGAAAACTCGGAGATGTTAGGCGTCATAGATAGTCCTTATCTTACTCTTGTTATGCCACGGCTTTAGAGTGACCGCGCGACAACACCGCCGGTACTACTTCCCGGGTACCAGGCAGCCAGCCAACCCTGTTGAGATTCGTCGATGTGCCGGTAGATATCGACATACTCATTTCCGTACGTTTTCCCGTGTTCTTTGGTAGGGATCACGAAGATGCTGTCATAGCTCTTTACCCCATCAGCGTAACCAATTTCCCACGGACACCAGCGTGACGCCAAGGCATTGGGCGTTGCCAGAAATAAAAACAGGTCAGCCTCCAGAATCTTGCTTTTGATCATTCTGGCCGTGTTGCCGTTGGTGCGCTCTGGCATCTCGCTGTCCATCCAGTCAACGTAGAGATCAAGACCTTGATCTTTGAAGAACTTGAGAACCCCCTCAACCGCTACTCGATCTTTATGGCTATGGCACAAGAACGCTGTCTTGTAACCCCGCGCACGGGCATTCTGAGAGTTCGAGGCAGTGGTGTAGTAACGACTGCGCGAGCCCGCAGATCTTAAGGTGCCGAGGTCAAGGGGCATTGCTGGTTATCCTGTGGTGTTGCCGAAACGGGTCAGCGGTATTTACTCGTATTTAAGATAATGGCATTGCTAAGGTGTCGGGATGGCTAGGATGTCCCCATTGCTAAGCCATCCGGGTTGCTAAGCTGCCGGTGCTCCTACGATTCTCGTCGCAGCTATGATCGAAGCGGATACAGAGCCATGAAAAATGATCAGCGTCTTGGAGAAGACGGCCTTGAAAAAGTCCATGTTTCCATTTTTGACGTCAAGCGTCATGGCAAAGTCGACGTTATCCGGCTCCAGCAATCTGATCTTGTCGTAGAGACGCCGGTAGTTACGCTCCAAAGCCAGAAAATAGCCATCCAACCCCCACAACGCGATCGCTGGCACAAGTGCATATTGCGCGAAGCCCTTACTGTCCTGAGCGGCTGCCAGCGCGAATAACCCGGAGATCAGCAATACCGACCAGCCTTTTAGGAGGAAGGAATTCGTGGACAATCGGTTGACAATACCTTGGACGAACTCCAGGTGCTTAAGCTTCCTATCCAATTTAGTAGGCTCGATTTGGGTTGGCATGGAACTGACGAATTGCCGAATTAAAGCTTTTGGCATCATCAGAATTAGGGCGAGACTTCAGCCAATTCATGAATCTGGAAGACGAGACAGACTTCAGATGCTCAACAGGGGCAGTATGAAAAATTGGGACTGACGTGCTGAGCGACTCCATGGCCGCGTCAAGCAAAATGTCTTTATTCCGCAATCGCCATATCATATGACTAAACATCAGCTCCATATGAATCCAAGGCGAATGCGTCATGTTCTTCCCTTGAATAGAGTTCTTGGTGGAAACAGAGCGATCCGTATTTAGAAACAACAGCGTGGAGGACTGCATGATCATTTTCTGCAGCGCGCCCGCCAATATCATATGAACATGGGCAGCAGATCGGTTAGCCCGCTCGTAGTCAAAACTCCCGCCCGGCACCGTCCTAGAGTATTTCTCATTAATCACCCTAAGCAACTCATAAGAGGACCCCCAAACAACGGAATCTACAAAAGCATTCACGCCTTTTTGTCTCAGCTCATGGGCAAGCTGAATGGCCAAATCCTGATCATCGAAGGAATGTGAAATAAAAACATCACAGCTCACCTCTGGGAAGAGATGATTAGCAATTAATTGCGCATCAATACTATTACCGTCCTTCATGAGGTACGATTTCAAGCTAACAATTTTTCTTGAAGTTGCGCTCTTATGCGCATCAACAACCACTGATGAGACCGGCAGACTCACGCGATCCAAACTTAGATCAAAACCGAAATGCATTACTAAATTCCCTTTAAATCATCATTAATACGAAGCTTCGGAGCAGTCGGTTGACGTTCGTGCTTATGGCTGAGCCCAAGCCCAGATGAGAACAACCCTACATAATCAAGGAGTTCATCATCTTCGTTTTCGGCCAAACCCTTAATTTCCGCCGCCGCTCCCCCTGGACTTTTCAATGCAAGAACCGTAGCTAGCGGGCATTGCTGCTTGAAGAGTTCGTATTCCGTCACAATCCCCTCCTTGCCACCAATGAAAACCGCACCGTCGTAGTGATAGGTGCTGAACATCTGGTTTCTCATGATATCAAGGCTAGCTTGCAGATTTTCACCAACCGGGGTGGCAATGAAATTGGCAAACTGCAGGTTGTCTTCAGGGAAGCTCTTCGAGAAATGCTTACTTTGGAAAATTGTTACGGCATTCTGGTTCTCAATTCCCAGGTCTTCACACGCAGCCAAGATCAAGGGCGAAATGGACGGATGACCACCGAAAACCAGATGCTTACGACCCAGCACCGAAAACAGGAATGAGCGCAGGGCGGCCTGGATCAACACCGGATCGCACTTTTTATAGAATGGACTCTCGATGTCGGGAACGCTGGCGGATAGAAAAATGCTGCTCATTGTTTATTCCAGAATTGTGATTGGCAATGCATCATGGTGAGTTGTGGAGAAGATCTCCGGTCAACAGCTGTGAAGCAGTTGTTCAAATCACCGCACATGATTCAGGCCAATCAGTAAACTCCCATCCCGCATCGTCCGTAGATATCAAGCGAACCTGATGGGTAACACACGCCTGGAGCCAGTCCATGTGAGCACGCCATTTGCGCTCTTTAATGCCCACCTGATTGTAAACGACCGCTACGGGTGGATGGTGCAAATCAAGAGTTGCCTCGTGCAACGCATAGCTCGTCGGCACACCCATTTCGGGATACACGACAATCCGCTTCCCTCCGACAGAGACAATCAGGCTACGGCGCACAGAGTATCCTTGGATCTCCCCGCCGCACTCCGCAATTGAATTGCGCAGCTTACCCACCAACCGGGAGTAGCGCTGCGCGACGCTCTTGGTTCGCAGCATCTCGACCATATCGATGACGCTTTTCAGCTCGGCTTCCTGGAGCTGCTCCAGAGCATTCAAGGATTCCGGTGTTAGCGAGATCTCGCCGCAGGCGGTTTGCTTTGCCTTAGACTCCACACCTGGCCAACCTACCCGCAGCACACACAGACCCCGCAACGTGGCCCTCGCGAATTCCTGAATTGTCCAGCGGCTATCGAAGTAGTTCTTAGTATCCAGGTAGACGATCACATCCGAATCGCAAAGGCGCTGCCAGAGCACCTCTTGGAAGTGCTCACCCGGGAGGATGTCGTGGGTGTCGAGAAACACATCGTACTGACGGGCGGACAAGGCCGCGTAGAGCTGCAGGGCGGCATTTGTGGATTCGACGCGGCGGTAGCTGAGGAAGACCCGCCGCTGCTTCGGAACGAGCGAGGCAGCCTCCAGCAGAGCAACTGCGAGGCTTGCGGGGCCCGCTTTCATGTCGAGGCCGTTGAGACCGCCCAGCTTGCCCGGAAACTCCTGAGGCAGTCGAGTCTTGCAGGTCGCTACGGGAACCAGGGGTATGCGGCGCTTTATGAGCTGCTCTACCGAGGCTTCCTGGTCTGCACCAATCTCGAAACAGAGCGCTGCACAGCAACGGTCGATCGATGGACGGAAATCACTGAGGCGCCCCTCGAACAGGCTTACGTCCTTGCCAAGCGTCAGGCCCAGTTCTCTCAGGCGGGCCGATATTTGCTCCCTGAGAACTGCCGCGAACTCCTCGGGATGGTTACCCAGAAGTGCCAGGCAATAAAAAGGAACCTGGCCTATCGCTTGATCAACCACTTGGTCTTCCATGAGCTGCTTCCGTAACGTACAGGCATTTTGATGGCCATATGCTAACCAAAACGGCAGGGCTTGTGCTCGGAATCTTGCATCGGAAAAGTCGAGTTCTGGATTTCGTGCGTGGGTTGGTATGCCTGGAGCTGGAGCAGGCACTGGCAGTAAATTCGCAAAACCTTGAGCCTGGGCGGTGGGGGGCGGCTCAGCGGCGCCGTGCTGATGGCTTCTAAAGGCTGAAAGCTGGCAAGGGGTTGCGCGGGGGAGTGAGCGTCCTGAAAAGCGAGCTTGGACTGGAAGCTAGGATGAAAACGTAAACCCATGCAGCCCAGTATTCATAGGGTTTGAGAGATGCTAAGCCCATTCGCATACGGGGACTAGCGGGGAGAAACGGGTCTTCTGAGGGAAAGGGGGTTTACGTTTTTGAATCGAGGGAGGGCCCAGCATAGGGGGTTTACATTTTGTTAAGCGCTGATGCTATACTGAAATCCAGAGTACATGATCACCACCTCCTAAAGCCCCGTAACATGGGGCTTTCAACAAAAGATCAGAAGCTCAGGCTGAATCCGGAAGAAAATCCTGGCCGTTTACGTTCAGAGCCTAGGAAAAACAGGGAGTCGGTAAAACGGTCGCAGATCACCACGGCGCCGCGGGCCAGGGCCGGTCGGATCACCTCGGCCAGATGCTGGGCACGGGCGGCGAACACCAGCAGCAGCTCGGTGTCCGCATTCATCGGCTCGTCACCCGGCGCCAGCAAGACTTCACGGATGCGCTCGGCCAGCGGCGTACCGCCGGGCTCACGGGTCAATACCACTTCGACGCCCGCGGCGCGAAGGCGCTCGGCCAGGTAATCGCGGTTGGTGCTTTTGCCGGCGCCTTCCGGGCCTTCGAGGGTCATAAACAAGCCAGTCACAGGCAGTCCTTAGTCAGAGTCATTGCGGGCTTTGCGGGGCGCTGGTGTCCGGCGCGGGCTCTACCGGTACGTCAACGGGCGGCACCGTGTCTTCCAGCGGCTTGACCTGCGGTGCCGGGCTGGATCGGTAATCGGCGCGGCGCTTGAGTTGAAACTCGCGTACGGCGGCATTATGCGCATCCAGGTCATCCGAGAACACATGGCTGCCATCGCCACGGGCGACGAAATACAGGCTGCTGCCCGGCACCGGGTTCAGGGCGGCATGAATCGCCTCGCGGCCCACCATGGCGATGGGTGTCGGCGGCAGGCCGGCGATCATGTAGGTGTTGTAAGGGTTGGCCTCCTTGAGATGGGCGCGGGTCAATTTGCCGTTGTAGCGCTCACCCAGGCCATAGATCACCGTGGGGTCGGTCTGCAACATCATGCCCAGCTTCAGGCGACGCACGAACACACCGGCAATCTGCCCACGTTCTTCGGGCACACCGGTCTCCTTCTCCACCAGCGAGGCCATGATCAGCGCTTGATAAGGCTCGGTGTAAGGCGCATCAGCGGCGCGCCTGCTCCACTCCTGGGCGAGCACATCGTCCAGACGGTTGTAGGCTTTCTTCAGGAATTCGACATCGGTCATGCCCCGCACGAAACGGTAGGTGTCGGGAAAGAACCGCCCTTCAGGGAATACGCCGGGATGGCCGAGCTTGTCCATCACTTCGCTGTCACTGAGGCCGGTGAGGGTCTGCACGATCTTTTCGTGCTTGGCCAGGGCCGAGCGCACCTGGCGAAAGTTCCACCCCTCCACCAGGGTCAAGCTGTATTGCACCACTTCCCCACGCTGCCAAAGGCCGATCAGGCCTTCGGCGGTCAGGCCCGGGGTCATGCGGTATTCGCCGCTGTGCAGCGGCTGGTTCTCAAGGTTAAAGCGCCAGTAAAGACGCAGCCAGAAGGCACCGTCGAGCACGCCATCGGCTTCCAGACGATTGAAGGTGCCGGTGGGCGTGGCCCCTGCCGGTACATCGAGCAACTGCTCCTGGGTCAGGTGCAACGGCTGCTTCAAGGCAGCGTTGTATTTCCAGGCGCAAAAGCCCAACAGCAAAACCGCCGAGAACAGACCGATCAGCAGCAGTACAACCAGTTTTCGTATCACTCAAATATCCAATAGTGCGCGAACAATGCCCTGCAGTTTACGGGTGAGCGGCCCAACCGACCAGCTCATCCCAGCGCACTCGCGTACCGGCCAGATGCCATAAACGCTGTTGCACACGAAGACTTCGTCGGCCTGTTGCAACTGCTCCAGGCTGATGTCGGCCACGGCCACCGGGACGCCCAGGGCTTGCGCCTGGTCCAGGATCTCGGCGCGCATCACCCCGGCAACGCCGCAACGCGTCAGATCAGCGGTACGTAACACGCCGTTGCGCACCACAAACATGTTGCTGAACACGCCTTCGATAACCCGCCCGGACCTATCCAGCATCAAGCCTTCGGCATGCTCGGCATCCCGCCATTCGGCGCGGGCGATGACCTGCTCAAGGCGGTTCAGGTGTTTGAGCCCGGCCAGCAGCGGTTGTTCGGCCAAGCGGGTGGCGCACGCAAACAGACGGATGCCGTCGGTGCCATGGGCTTCGGGATAGATGGCGGGCGGACCGCCCTGCAAGATACGGCGTACCGCAGCATCGGGATCGATGCCGTAACCGCGCTGGCTGTCGCCACGGGTCAGGATCAACTTGAGCACGCCATCGCCCAGGGCTGCGGCATAGGCCAGCACTTCGCTGCGGACCAGGGCGTGATCCACCTCCAACGCGAGGCGCCTGCAGCCCTCATCGAGGCGCTGCAGGTGACGGTCGAGCAGCACCGGCTGCCCGGCCTTGACCGCGATGGTTTCAAACACACCATCGCCATACGCCAGGCCGCGATCTTTCAGGGGCACGCTGTCCGCTGGCTGACCGTCGACCCAGCTGTGCATCACTCGGCGAACCGGCGGAACACCAGCGAGCCGTTGGTGCCACCAAACCCGAACGAGTTGGAGATCACCACGTCGATCGGCATCGGTTGCGCTTCGTGAGGCACAAAGTTGAGGTCGCAGCCCTCGTCCGGCTCATCGAGGTTGATGGTCGGCGGAGCGACCTGGTCCTTGATGGCCATGACACTGAAGATCGCCTCGACAGCACCCGCCGCGCCCAACAGGTGGCCGGTCATGGATTTGGTGGAGCTGACCGCCAGCTTGTAGGCGTGTTCGCCGAACACCGACTTGATGGCTTCGGCTTCCGCCAGGTCGCCGGTCGGCGTCGACGTGCCATGGGCATTGATGTACTGCACATGGTCGGCATTGACCTTCGCATCGCGCAGGGCATTGGTGATGCAGCGCGCAGCACCGGCACCGTCGGACGGTGGCGAGGTCATGTGGTAGGCGTCGCCGCTCATGCCAAACCCGATCAGCTCGGCATAGATGGTGGCACCGCGCGCCTTGGCATGCTCCAACTCTTCCAGTACCAGGGCACCGGCACCGTCGGACAGCACGAAACCGTCACGGCCCTTGTCCCACGGACGGCTGGCACGGGTCGGCTCATCGTTGCGGGTCGACAGCGCACGGGACGCGCCGAAGCCGCCCATGCCCAGGCCGCAGGCAGCCATCTCGGCGCCACCGGCAATCATCACGTCAGCTTCATCGTAAGCGATATTACGTGCCGCCATGCCGATGCAGTGAGTACCCGTGGTGCACGCCGTTGCGATGGCGTAGTTAGGCCCCTGTGCCCCCAAATGGATGGACAGGAAACCGGAAATCATATTGATGATCGAGCCCGGCACGAAGAACGGTGAAATTCGACGGGGACCGGAATCGTGCAGCGTGCGGCTGGTTTCTTCGATATTGGTCAGACCCCCAATCCCCGAACCCATGGCCACGCCGATGCGCTCACGGTTGGCGTCGGTGACTTCCAGGCCGGCGTTACGCACTGCCTGAAAACCGGCTGCCAGGCCGTATTGAATGAACAGGTCGAGCTTGCGCGATTCCTTGAGCGAAAGGTATTGCTCGACATTGAAACCCTTTACCGAGCCGCCAAAACGGGTGGAATAGGCAGAAAGGTCCGTGTGTTCGATCAGACCGATACCACTGTGGCCAGCCAGAATGCCCTGCCAACTGCTTGGCACATCCGTGCCCAGTGGCGACAACATACCCATACCGGTGACTACGACGCGTCTACGCGACACAGCACTCTCCTTTTTCTAATGACGACACTTTGCTTCGCAGCGTACTTTTCGTCACCGCTGAAAGAAAAAACCGCACGCCGTTACAGCAGTGCGGTTTTTCCCTGACAGCAGGCGACGACTACAAACTATTACGCCTGGTGGCTAGTAACGTAGTCGATGGCAGCTTGAACAGTAGTGATTTTTTCAGCTTCTTCGTCCGGGATTTCGGTCTCGAATTCCTCTTCCAGAGCCATCACCAGCTCAACGGTGTCAAGGGAATCGGCACCCAGGTCTTCTACGAAGGAAGCAGTGTTGACCACTTCTTCTTCCTTAACGCCCAGTTGCTCGGCGACGATTTTCTTGACGCGCTCTTCGATGGTGCTCATACCTTGTTTAACTCCTAATGGACAAATTCAGGCAGCTGGCCAGTGGGTAAGTGTATAGAAAGCCATTTCGGTTTTTCAACCGAAAGCTTCACCCTGTACCCGCTCGACCACCTGCCTATAAATTAAGTTGCAGCTTTATAACGGATTTTAGACAGCTCGTATGACATATTTTTGAAGCGATCCGTCACAATTTAACTCATGTACATCCCGCCGTTCACCGGAATTGTAGCCCCGGTCACGTATGCCGCACCGTCGGATGCCAGGAAAGTGACCACATTCGCGATCTCTTGGGCCTGGCCCAGACGGCCCAGCGGAATCTGCGTCAGCAAGGCTTCACGCTGTGCTTCGGGCAGTTCGCGGGTCATATCGGTATCGATGAACCCTGGGGCCACCGAGTTTACCGTAATCGACCGCGAGCCGACTTCACGCGCCAGTGCACGGCTGAAACCTTCCAGACCGGCCTTGGCCGCAGCGTAGTTTACTTGGCCGGCGTTGCCCATGGCACCCACTACGGAGCCAATATTGATAATTCGGCCCCAGCGCGCCTTGGTCATGCCGCGCAAAACACCCTTGGACAGGCGGAACAGACTGTTCAGGTTGGTATCGACCACGTCGTACCATTCGTCGTCTTTCATGCGCATCATCAGGTTATCGCGGGTGATACCGGCATTGTTTACCAGAATCGCCGGCGCACCGAACTGCGCGGTGATCGCGGCCAGCACGGCCGCCACGGATTCGTCACTGGTCACATTCAGCTCGAGGCCGGTGCCCTGCACGCCGTTTTCCTTCAGGGTTGCGGCGATACGCTCGGCACCCGAGGCGGATGTGGCGGTGCCGATCACGACGGCGCCCTGACGACCCAGTTCCAGGGCAATGGCCTGGCCGATGCCACGGCTTGCGCCGGTAACCAGTGCAACTTTACCTTGCAGACTCATGCAGGCTTCTCCTAAGTTCGGGGATCAGGCCAGCGCCGCACGAGCGGCAGCGAAGGCATCCGGGGTATTGAGATTGGCAGTCGATACGCCGTCGGCGCAGCGCTTGTTCAGGCCGGCCAGGACTTTGCCCGGGCCGCACTCGACCAGTTCGGTGGCGCCCTTGGCGGCCAGGGTCTGCACCGATTCAACCCAGCGAACCGGCTTGTAGAGTTGCTCCAGCAGGTCGCGCTTGAGGGTCTCCAGGTCCGGGGCGATCGCCGCGCTGACGTTCTGCACCAGCGGGATCTGCGGCGCCTGCCAGTTGATGGCGGCGATGGACTCGGCAAAACGCTCGGCCGCCGGGCGCATCAGCTCGCAGTGTGACGGCACGCTGACCGGCAACGGCAGCGCACGCTTGGCACCACGGGCCTTGCAGCCTTCGATGGCGCGCTCGACCGCTGCCTTGGCACCCGCGATGACCACTTGGCCAGGGGAGTTGAAATTCACCGCGCTGACCACTTCGCCCTGCGCCGCTTCGGCGCAGGCTTCGATCACCACGGCATCGTCCAGGCCCAGGATCGCGGCCATGCCGCCCTGCCCGGCCGGAACGGCCTCCTGCATCAACTGGCCACGACGCTCGACCAGCTTGACCGCTTCACCGAGGGTCAGGCTGCCCGCCGCGACCAGGGCGCTGTATTCGCCCAGGCTGTGACCGGCGACGAATGCAGGGCGTGCGCCACCTTCGGCCAGCCACACGCGCCACAGGGCGATCGAAGCGGTCAGAATGGCCGGCTGGGTCTTGTCGGTTTGATTGAGTTGCTCTTCCGGCCCCTGCTGGGTCAGCGCCCACAGGTCATAACCCAGGGCGTCGGAAGCTTCCTTGAAAGTGTCCAGGACCAGCGGGTATTGCGCGCCCAGCTCGGCCAACATGCCGAGGGACTGCGAACCTTGCCCTGGAAAGACGAATGCGAGGGATGTAGACATGTAACAAGCCCCTAATGATCTGGTCGTCAAAAATGCGCACGCCGACGGTGGGAGCGCGCGAAACTGACAGATTGGATGGTCAATTGAACTGGCCGGTCACATTTAAGCACTCCCGGGCCGATTCGCCTAAGGCAACAAGCCCTCCAGACGCCCGCGCAAGCGTTGCGGCAGGTTGTCCTGAATCTCGATCACGGCCCGCGCAATCGCGCTCTGAAAGCCCTCGACACCTGCCGAGCCATGGCTTTTCACCACAACGCCCTGCAACCCCAGGAAACTCGCGCCATTATGCCGCGCCGGCGCCAGGTCGGCCTGCAGACGACGCATCAACGGCAGCGCCAGGGCGCCGACCATGCGCGCTGCCAGGTTCTGCTTGAACAAGGCTTCGATACGCGTGGCAATCATGGTTGCCAAGCCCTCACTGGACTTGAGCAGAATGTTGCCGACAAAGCCGTCACACACCACCACGTCGGCTTCGCCTCGGTACAAGCCGTCACCTTCGACAAAACCTACGTAGTTCAAACCCCGCGCGCCCTGCAGCAAGGTGGCGGCCAACTTGACCTGCTGGTTGCCCTTGATGTCCTCGGTGCCGATATTGAGCAGGGCCACCCTTGGCCGGACCACGCCCAGCGCTTCGGCGGCCACCGACCCCATCACGGCGAACTGCAACAGATGCTCGGCACTGCAATCGACATTCGCCCCCAGGTCCAGCAACTGGCAATAACCTTTCTGCGTCGGAATCGCCGCCACCATCGCCGGCCGATCAATGCCCGGCAGGGTCTTGAGCACATGCCGCGACAGGGCCATCAGCGCGCCAGTATTGCCGGCGCTGACACAGGCGTGCACCTTGCCGTCGCGCAGCAGCTCCAGGGCCACGCGCATGGACGAGTCGGGCTTGCCGCGCAGGGCCGCTGCCGGTTTTTCGTCCATGGTGATGGTTTCGCTGGCCGGCGTAACCGTCAGGCGCGCGCGATCCACCGCCGGATGGCTGGCAATCAGTTCTTCAATAAGGGTAGGTTGACCGACAAGGGTCAGGTGCAGCGAGGGCGTAGCAGACAGGCTGGCAATGCAGGCCTGAACAATGCTGCGGGGACCGAAGTCCCCGCCCATTGCGTCAATCGCGATGACTTGAGCAGACAAGTGATTACTCGTCAGCGCCCTTGTCGATCACTTTACGGCCACGGTATACGCCTTCTGGCGATACGTGGTGACGCAGGTGAACTTCACCGGTGGTCTTTTCCACGGACAGGGTGCTAGCCTCGAGAGCGTCGTGCGAACGGCGCATGTCACGGGCGGAGCGGGATTTTTTGTTCTGCTGAACAGCCATAATTGATTAACTCCTAAACGTTTGGGTCACGCTTTAACTGCGCCAATACACTGAACGGGTTGGACCGCGTTACCTCGTCCTCGCTCGGTTCGGGCTCGTCATCGAGGCCCGCCGGCTGCTGGCATTCTTCCGGATGATGAGCAGGCACAATGGGCAAGGCGAGCAAAAGCTCCTCCTCGATCAGTGCATGCAGATCCAAAGGATCTTCGCCCAGTTCCAGCACGTCATAACCTTTCGGCAACGACTGGGTATTCGCACCCTCCTTCACCACGGCATAACTGCATTCGCTGTGGATCGGCAGGGTGACCAGCTCAAGACAACGCTGGCAAACCATTTTGACTTCGGTGTCGATAAGGCTGTGAATTACCACAGATTTACGTTCATCTCGTTCAAAAACGAATTTGGCCTGGACCGCACCGACAGTGTCGGAAAGCGAGTCGCAGAGTCTCTCCAAATCGGCCAGCGGCAATTCACCTTGAAGGGAAGTGCCACGATCAGCCAATTTGCGCGGGTCAACGTGAGGTGGAATCGGGTCATTCAACATAGGCGCAGCATTATAGGGATGCACCCGGCCATGTCAAAGGAAATTCAGCCCTGTGCGTCAGCCGGTCACGCCGCTAGAATCTGCGGCTGTCTTGAGGAGACGTATATGCTGCCTTTATTACTCGCGTCCAGCTCGGTTTACCGCCGGGAATTGCTGAGCCGCCTGCACTTGCCGTTCACCTGCAGCTCGCCGGATATCGATGAAAGCCATCGCCCGGGTGAGTCAGCCCTCGAGCTGGTCAAGCGCCTGGCCGAACAGAAAGCGCGCGCCCTCGCCGCCAGCCATCCCGGGCATTTGATCATTGGCTCTGATCAGGTAGCGGCACTGGAAGGCCGGATCATCGGCAAGCCCCACACCTTTGAAAATGCCCGCGAGCAATTGTTGGCGGCCAGCGGCAAGCGTGTGAGCTTTCTTACAGGCCTGGCACTGCTCAACAGCGAGACGGGGCACTGCCAGGTCGACTGCGTACCGTTTACCGTGCAGATGCGTGAACTGGACGCGGAGCGCATCGAGCGCTACCTGCGGATCGAGCAACCCTATGACTGCGCGGGCAGCTTCAAGGCCGAAGGGCTGGGTGTGAGCCTGTTCCAGAGCACTGACGGCCCGGATGCCACCAGCCTTGTTGGCCTGCCACTGATTCGACTCGTGGACATGCTGGTGACCGAAGGCGTACAAATCCCTTAAATACACATCAACCCAATGTGGGAGGGGGCTTGCCCCCGATAGCGGTGGATCAGCCAGCTTATCTATTGCTGACACACCGTCATCGGGGGCAAGCCCCCTCCCACATTTTGATCGACTGCTGGCTTGAGATATCAGCGCAGGCTCGGGCCCTGGAAGCCTAGATACGATCAAACGGCGATTCCTCAACCGTGAAATCCACCGCTGCTGACCGAAGGCGTACAAATCCCTTAAATACACATCGACCCAATGTGGGAGGGGGCTTGCCCCCCGATAGCGGTGGATCAGCCAGCTTATCTATTGCTGACACACCGTCATCGGGGGCAAGCCCCCTCCCACATTTTGATCGACTGCTGGCTTGAGATCAGCGCAATGTCGGGCCCTGGAAGCCCATGTACAGGGCCAGCTTCTCGGCCACGCTGGCACCGAGCTTCTTGGAGAAGCGGTCAAACGGCGATTCCTCAACCGTGAAATCCACCAACTCCTTCTCGCCAACCACATCCCGCGCCACCGAACTGGCGCTGCCCAGGCCGTCGATCAAGCCCAGCGGCAGCGCCTGCTCGCCCGACCACACCAGCCCGGAGAACAGCTCCGGATGCTCCTTGTCCTTGAGCCGATCGCCACGCCCTTGCTTGACGCTGGCGATGAACTGGCGATGGGTAGTGTCGAGCACGCCCTGCCAGAACTGGGTCTCATCCGCCTTCTGCGGCTGGAATGGATCGAGAAACGCCTTGTGCTCGCCCGAGGTGTAGGTGCGACGCTCCACACCCAGCTTCTCCATGGTGCCGACAAACCCGTAACCGGCTGCCGTCACCCCGATGGACCCCACCAGGCTGGCCTTGTCAGCGTAAATCTGGTCGGCGGCACTGGCGATGTAATAAGCGCCCGAAGCCCCCAGGTCGGAGATCACCGCATACAGCTTGGTGTCCGGATGCAGCGCGCGCAGGCGACGAATCTCGTCATACACATAGCCCGACTGCACAGGACTGCCGCCGGGGCTATTGATACGCAGGATCACGCCCTTGACCTTGGGGTCTTCGAACGCCGCGCGCAGGCTGCTGACAATATTGTCGGCGCTGGCGGGCTCCTTGTCGGCGATCACCCCGCGCACTTCGATCAAGGCGGTGTACTGACTGCCACGGGTGGCGCTCTTTTCCATGTCCATCAACGGACTGAACAGCGCCAGTATGAGCAACAGGTAAGTGAAGGTCAGCAGCTTGAAGAAAATCCCCCAGCGGCGCGCGCGGCGTTGCTCCTGCACGCTGGCCAGGAGGGTTTTCTCCAGCAGCTTCCAGCTTTTGTCATCAGCGTTTTGCGCTTTTTCCGGCGCTTTCCACTCGTCACTCATGCCATCAACCCCAGCAAAGACTTATCGAGCCCGGCTGAGCCAGGCCTGCAATTGAGAAAAATGATCGATCGTGACCCTGGGCTCGTATGGCTGCAGGGCCTCCGCAGACTGGGCGCCGTAGCTGACCGCCACGCTGTCCATGCCAGCATTGCGAGCCATCATCAGGTCGAAGGAGGCATCACCCACCATCAACGCCTCGCGCGGCGATACACGGCAATGCGCCATGATCTGCTCCAGCATCAGAGGGTGAGGTTTACTGGCAGTTTCATCCGCCGCACGGGTGATATCGAAATAGTCTTCCCAGCCGTGCGCCTTGAGCACCCGATCCAGCCCGCGACGCGCCTTGCCCGTGGCGACGGCCAGGTGATAACCCTCGGCACGAAACGCTTGCAGCGATTGCACCACACCCTCAAACAGCGGCGAAGGCTCAGCCTCCAGCGCAATGTAGTGATCGGCGTAGTGCTCGCGGAAAGCGACCAGCTCAGTGTCGGATATGTGCGGATACAGCGTACGAATCGCCTCAGGCAAGCCCAGGCCGATAATGCCCTTGACTGCCAGGTCGCTGCACAACTCAAAGCCCGAGCGGGTCGACGCCATGTGCATCGACTCGACGATGCGGCCAATGGAATTGGCCAGGGTGCCGTCCCAGTCGAAAATCAGCAGCTTGTAATCACGGTGCGACACTCAGGCGCTCCACAGTCTTGGCCCACATGTCATCGACCGGCGCCTGCAACTTCAGCTCGCCACCGTCGGGCAGCGGCACGGTCAGCATGTAGGCATGCAGGAACAGGCGCTTGCCGCCCAGATCGCGGATCTCCCTGGAGAAATCCTCGTCGCCGTATTTGGTGTCGCCGGCAATGCAGTGACCGGCATGCAGGGTGTGCACGCGAATCTGGTGGGTTCGCCCGGTCACCGGCTTGGCCTCAACCAGGGTGGCGAAGTCGCCGAAGCGGCGCAGCACCTTGAACAGGGTCAGGGCCTCTTTGCCCTCCTCGTCCACTTCCACCATGCGCTCACCGGAACGCAGGTTGCTCTTCTGCAATGGCGCCCGCACGCTCTTGATCGAACTGGCCCAGTTGCCGCGCACCAGCGCCATGTAGCGCTTGTCCACACCGTCGCCGCGCAGGGCGGTGTGCAGGTGGCGCAACATGCTGCGTTTCTTGGCGATCATCAACAGGCCGGAGGTGTCGCGGTCCAGGCGATGGACCAGCTCCAGCTCCTTGGCATCCGGGCGCAACTGCCGAAAGGCCTCGATCACGCCGAACGTCAGGCCGCTGCCGCCGTGAACGGCAATGCCGCAGGGTTTGTTGATCACGATGAGTTTGTTATCTTCGAACACGATCGACGCTTCGAGGCGCTGCAGCAGGCCCTGGGCCAGTGGCACGGGCTCGTCGCGCTCAGGCACGCGAACCGGCGGCACACGGACGATATCGCCCGCCTGCAGCTTGTACTCGGGCTTGATCCGACCCTTGTTCACCCGCACTTCGCCTTTACGCAAGATGCGGTAGATCAAGGTCTTGGGCACGCCTTTGAGCCTGGCCAGGAGAAAATTATCGATGCGTTGGCCGGCATATTCCGGCGAGACCTCGAGCAGCTGGACGCTGGGGGTCTGGGGGGCGGTAGTCGTCATGCCGGCGATGATAACAATTTTTTATGGAATTGAAGCACTTAATCATTGCTGCTATAGTCGCGAACGCCGCCAAAAGCGGCCTGGACAGAGGACTTGCGGCAAACTGCCGGCCCTGACCATCGCAATTCATCAGGACGCGAGGCCGTCCTACGGGGCGTTCGCCACCCTGGAAGGCTTGAGATTGTAACAAGCGCAGGTGACATGAGGCCTGAAGCGAGTGCGGTACGCAGAGTGAATACTCGCGTCCTGCGCCGATATTTACGGCCAGTTCACAAAGTGCAGTCAGTCCCGAGCCAGACCATGGCGAATGCTTCGGAAACAACGCCTGTTAAGAGCTGAGTGAGAGCGCAATCGCCCACACCTAGTCTTGTTTAGCCATGAGCGTGGACTCCCCTTTGGAGAACACGGTAAATGCCAACCCGCTGCGGATTCTGCGCGCGGCAGCACCCGAATTATCAGGGATACGTGTAGGGTGGAGATGCACAACCGTCGGACCGTGTAGCACTAGGCTTATATTTAGACGCTTCATCTCGTCCACAGTCGCCGGTTGATTCCTCCTCCTGACCTTAGCTTTTGTTGAAGTGGTGCCTTTGTCACCACCGCTAACAAGCAGGACGCGTCCGTCGCGATACCCGCCCAATTGGCAGGTTTTGCTGGACACTGGAGTGGCCAACCACTCTTGACGCACCTGACACCGACCGTGAGAAGTCGTGTGTGCCGAACGCCGTTTCCGGCAGCCCGGAAACCGACGGTACAACATGAAAAGAATGCTGATTAACGCAACTCAACCCGAAGAGTTGCGTGTTGCACTGGTAGATGGCCAACGCCTCTACGACCTGGACATCGAGTCCGGTGCACGCGAGCAAAAGAAGGCCAACATCTATAAAGGCCGTATTACTCGCATCGAACCAAGCCTTGAGGCTGCCTTTGTCGATTTCGGCTCCGAGCGCCACGGCTTCCTGCCCCTCAAGGAAATCTCCCGCGAATACTTCAAGAAAGCCCCCGAAGGCCGCGTGAACATCAAGGACGTCCTGAGCGAAGGCCAGGAAGTCATTGTCCAGGTCGAAAAAGAAGAACGTGGCAACAAGGGCGCCGCCCTGACCACCTTCATCAGCCTGGCCGGCCGTTACCTGGTGCTGATGCCGAACAACCCGCGTGCCGGCGGCATCTCCCGTCGCATCGAAGGCGAAGAGCGCAACGAACTGCGTGAAGCGCTGAACGGCCTGATCGCACCGGCCGACATGGGCCTGATCGTGCGCACTGCAGGCCTGGGCCGCAGCAGCGAAGAAATGCAGTGGGACCTCGACTACCTGCTGCAACTGTGGACCGCCATCAAAGAAGCTTCGCTGGATCGTTCCGCGCCGTTCCTGATCTACCAGGAAAGCAACGTGATCATCCGCGCCATCCGCGATTACCTGCGCCAGGACATCGGCGAAGTGCTGATCGACAGCGTTGAAGCCCAGGACGAAGCCCTGACCTTCATCCGCCAGGTCATGCCGCAGTACGCCAGCAAGATCAAGCTCTACGAAGACAGCGTGCCGCTGTTCAACCGTTTCCAGATCGAAAGCCAGATCGAGACCGCCTTCCAGCGCGTGGTCGAACTGCCTTCCGGCGGCTCCATCGTAATCGACCCGACCGAAGCCCTGGTGTCCATCGACATCAACTCGGCGCGCGCCACGAAGGGTAGCGACATCGAAGAAACCGCCCTGCAGACCAACCTGGAAGCGGCTGAAGAAATCGCCCGCCAGCTGCGCCTGCGTGACATCGGCGGCCTGATCGTGATCGACTTCATCGACATGACCCCGGCCAAGAACCAGCGCGCCGTGGAAGAGAAAGTCCGCGAATGCCTGGAAGCGGACCGCGCCCGCGTACAAGTGGGCCGTATCTCGCGCTTCGGCCTGTTGGAAATGTCCCGTCAGCGCCTGCGTCCATCCCTGGGCGAGAGCAGCGGCATCGTCTGCCCGCGTTGCAACGGCACCGGCATCATCCGTGACGTTGAATCGCTGTCCCTGGCGATCCTGCGTCTGATCGAAGAAGAAGCCCTGAAAGACCGCACTGCCGAAGTTCGCGCACAAGTGCCGATTCCGGTCGCCGCGTTCCTGCTCAACGAAAAACGCAACTCGATCACCAAGATCGAACTGCGCACCCGTGCCCGTATCGTTATCCTGCCGAACGATCACCTCGAGACGCCGCACTTCGAAGTCCAGCGTCTGCGCGATGATAGCCCGGAAGCCCACAGCGGCCAGTCCAGCTACGAAATCGCCGCCGCTGCCGCCGAAGTGGAAGAAGTCCAGCCGGCCGCTGCGACCCGCACCCTGGTCCGCCAGGAAGCCGCCGTGAAAACCGCCCCGGCCCGCGCCAATGCACCGGTACCGGCCGAAGCGGCTGCCCCGGTGGCCGCACCGGCCGCCCTGCCTGAGCCAAGCCTGTTCAAAGGGCTGGTGAAGTCGCTGGTCAGCCTGTTCGCCACCAAGGAAGAACCGGCTGCCCCGGTTGTGGTTGAAAAAACCGCCACCGAACGCCCGGCACGTAACGAAGAGCGTCGCAACGGTCGTCAGCAGAGCCGCAACCGCAACGGTCGTCGTGACGAAGAGCGCAAGCCGCGCGAAGAACGTGCCCCGCGTGAAGAGCGTGCGCCCCGTGAAGAGCGTGCACCTCGCGAAGCCCGCGAAGAAACCCCGGCCGTAGCCCGTGAAGAACGCGCCCCACGCGAAGAACGTGCGCGTACGCCACGCGCCCCGCGTGAAGATCGCAAGCCGCGTGGCGAGCGTGAAGAGCGTGTACGTGAACTGCGCGAGCCTCTGGATGCGACTCCTGCCGTCGCCGCAGCCGCTGCTACTGCTACTGCCACCGAAGAACGCCCGGCTCGCCAGCCGCGTGAAGAGCGCGCGCCACGTGAGGAACGCCAACCACGCGCCCCGCGTGAAGAGCGTCAACCACGCGCCGAACAGGCCGCTGCCGCCAGTGAAGAAGAAGTGCTGACCGGCGAAGAGCAACTGCAGGAAGAAGGCCAGGACAACGCCGAAGGCGATCGCCCACGCCGTCGCTCCCGTGGTCAGCGTCGTCGCAGCAACCGTCGTGAGCGTCAGCGTGATGCCAACGGCAACGTGATCGAAGGCTCGGAAGAAGCCGGCGAGAACGCCGAAGCGGCCAACACCGAACCTACCGGTGCCGACCTGGCTGCCGGCCTGGCCGTGACCGCCGCCGTGGCGAGCTCGACCATCAGCGCACCTGCTGAAGCCCAGGCCCATGAGCAGGCTGAACGCGCTACTGCGGCTGTCGAAGAGACCGCTGCGGTAGAAGCGCCCGTTGCCGAGACCCCAGTGGTTGAAGCACCGGTGGTGGAAGCGACTACCCCAATCGAAACCCCAGTGGTTCCGGAAGTGGAAGTGGCACCGGTTCGCGACGCTCAACCCGTGACCGAAGTGGTTGCCGTTGAAGTCGCCCCGGTCGTCGAGCCTGAGCCCGTGGTTGAAGCTGATGTTGAAGCCGTCGTTGAAGCACCGGCTGTCGAAGAAGCTGCCCCGGCCGTGCGTGAAGTTCGCGAAGAACAGACCGCCTTCCAATGGACTGCCGAACCTGCCGCTGCGGTTGAAGCGCCCGCTCCTGCCCCCGTGGTAGAAGAGGCTCCGGCTCCGGTTGCTGATGTCGTAGTGGCCGAGCCGACCCCGGAGGTCGAACCGGCCCCCGTGGTTGAGCCCGCCCCGGTCGTTGAGCCTGCAGCCGTGGCTGAAGCGCCGGTAGTGGCCGAAGTCGCTGCTCCGGTGGTTGAAGCTGCACCGGCAAGCGCCCTGACTGAAAACGGCCGTGCGCCGAACGACCCACGTGAAGTGCGTCGTCGCCGCAAGGAAGCCGAGGCTGCCGCCGCTGCTGCTGCTTCGGTAGAGCACAAGGCCCAGGAAGAAGAGCACGAGCCTAAACCTCTCGTCTGATTCCATCGGCCATTAAAAAGCCCCGCCTGAGCAATCAGGCGGGGCTTTTTATTGCACGAATATGGGAGGGAGCTTGATCGTTCCCACGCTCCGCGTGGGAACGATCATCGGGAGCAAGCCCACTCCCACATTCAGTCGGCGCTGAAACTCAACTGTTGCGGCACATCCACATCCCATAGCACGCCTGGATCATCCACCTGCACGCCCCGCACCTGTGCCAGTGCAAACAAAGCCTTCGCGCCACGGTCGCCGGCCAACGCCATCAATGCAGACCCCAACACACGGTCGAAAGCCACCGGATGCCCATACTGTCCGGCATGCACCGGCACGGTGATACTTGCCGGATCGGCCAGCACACGCTCGATCGTCGCGGATCGAATAAACGGCATATCCCCCAGCACCACCAGCCAGCCCTCTGCCCAAGCGCTGGCCGCAACGGCGGCAGCAATGCTGTCGCCCATGCCGGCCGACTCCAGCAGCAGGACCTTGCAACCATGCGCCTCAGCCAACCGAATCACCTCAAGGCGTTCCGGTGAAGTCACCACCCAGCGCTCAACAAGCGTCGCCGGCAGGTTCACCAGCACCTGCTCGATGACTGGCCGTGTCACACCATCGAGCCCAATACAATGTGCCAGCAACTTGTCTCGGTCAGCCCCGGCTTCGGCGCGAAAGCGACTGCCCTGCCCCGCCGCCAGCACTATCGCCGTCACTGTCACTGGGCAACCGCCGCCAGCGGCTTTTTCTGCAGAGGCGCCACGCCGTTCTTGATCGCGACGATTTCCGCCATCAGCGACAGCGCAATTTCCGCCGGCGTGTGGCTGCCGATGTGCAAGCCGATGGGCCCATGCAACCGTGCAATCGCTTCTGCCGACAAGCCCAACGCCGCCAGGTTTTCCCGTCGTTTCTGCGTGTTGACCCGCGAACCGAGGGCGCCAATATAGAACGCACTGGAATTCAACGCCGTGAGCAACGCCATGTCATCCAGGCGTGGATCGTGGGTCAGACAGACAATCGCCGTGCGTTCGTCGGTCTGGATATTGAGCACCGCTTCATCGGGCATGCCCGGCACGAAGCGGCCGTGCTGTTCCTCCCAGCCATAGACGAACTCTTCACGCGGGTCACAGATCAGCACTTCAAAGTCGAGCAGGCGCGCCATTTCCGCGACATAGCGCGACAGTTGCCCGGCGCCGATCAACAGCAGGCGCCAGCGAGGCCCATAGATGGCGCGCAGACACTGGCCGTCAAAGGTCACTGCATCGGTCTTGCTCGCGGCGTTAAGGGTCACTTTACCCGTGGCCAGGTTCAGCTCCCGCGCGACAATTTGATGATCCTCGCAGCGTGCCAGCAATTGCGCGACCCACTCCCAGTCGTCCACTCGTTCTTCGGTCAGGCGCAGGGTTCCGCCGCAGGGCAGGCCAAAGCGCGCCGCCTCATCGCGGGTGACGCCGTAGGTGACCAACTGCACGGGCGGGCCATCGTCGGGCAAACGGCCATCCTGCAGGCGCGCGATCAAGTCATCCTCGATGCAACCGCCGGACACCGAGCCAATCACCACCCCGTCGCCGCGCAGGGCCAACATTGCCCCCGGTGGGCGCGGCGCACTGCCCCAGGTCTGCACCACGCTGTACAACATCACGCGTTGCCCGGCGCGGCGCCATTCCAGCACGCTGCGCAGGACATTCAGATCCACACTGTCCACAAAACCTCCCGCAAGCGTTTCAACCGATTCATTTACTGTAAAACAAAAGCGACTGCCGTGACGCGCCAGAAACGCAAACGCCCCGAACCAGTCGGGGCGTTTGTGTGTTGCTGTCGGCGTTAGTTCACGCCATCTTCAGCTTACTTGACCACAGGTGCAGGGCCTTCGGCCACGCCCAGGTCATCGATTTCGCGGGTTTCGGAGATACCAGTACCGCCGGATGCCAGCTCGCTTTGCAGCTTGTCGGTGTCCAGTTCCTTGACCCACTTGGCCACAACGATGGTGGCAACGGCGTTACCCACCAGGTTGGTCAGCGCGCGGGCTTCGGACATGAAGCGGTCGATACCCAGGATCAGCGCCAGGCCGGCAACCGGCAGGTGGCCGACAGCCGACAGGGTGGCAGCCAGGACGATAAAGCCCGAGCCCGTCACACCCGCAGCGCCTTTGGAGGACAGCAGCAGCACCAGCAGCAGGGTGATCTGGTGAGTGATGTCCATGTGGGTGTCGGTCGCCTGGGCGATGAACACGGCCGCCATGGTCAGGTAGATCGAGGTACCGTCAAGGTTGAACGAGTAGCCGGTGGGGATAACGAGGCCGACCACGGATTTCTTCGCGCCCAGACGCTCCATCTTGATCAGCATGCGCGGCAGTGCGGATTCGGAAGACGAAGTACCCAGTACGATCAGCAGCTCTTCACGGATGTAGCGAATCAGCTTCAATACGCTGAAACCGTGGGCGCGGCAGATGGCGCCCAGCACCACCACCACGAACAGGACGCAGGTAATGTAGAAGCAGATCATCAACTGGCCCAACTGCACCAGGGAACCTACGCCGTAGGCACCGATGGTGAACGCCATGGCGCCCAGGGCACCGATGGGCGCCAGCTTCATGATCATGTTGATGATGTTGAACATCACGTGGGCGAAACGATCGATGAAGTCCAGCACCGGCTTGCCGTAGGCACCCAGGCGGTGCAGGGCGAAACCGAAGATCACCGAGAACATCAGCACTTGCAGGATGTCGCCGTTGGCGAAGGCGCCGACGATGGTGTTGGGGATGACATTGAGGATAAAGCCGACGATGCTCTGGTCTTTACCGGCGGTCACGTAGGCCGCGACTTTCGAAGCGTCCAGGGTGGCCACGTCGATGTGCATGCCGGCGCCCGGCTGCACGACGTTGACCACGATCAGGCCGATCAGCAACGCAATGGTGGAAACGACTTCGAAGTACAGCAGCGCGTAACCGCCGGTTTTGCCGACCGATTTCATGCTTTGCATGCCGGCGATACCGCTGACCACGGTGCAGAAGATGATCGGGGCGATGACCATTTTGATCAGCTTGATAAAGCCGTCACCCAGTGGCTTGAGGGCCACGCCGGTCTGCGGGTAGAAGTGGCCGAGCAAAATACCGATAACGATTGCAACGATCACCTGGAAATACAGGGATTTGTAGATTGGCTGACGAGTCGTCATTGCAAAGTTCCTCAATCGCACCGTGTGGCAAATATCCGCCATTGCCCACGACACTTGAATTGCGAACCCTCCTGCACTGGAGGGATTTGTTTTTGGCGAGGTCTGTAGGAACAATCCTGCGCTGTAATCCCTATCGCAAACGCCATGCCACTTTGCTTAAAACCGATGAAAGCCTTTGCACATGAGGGCTTGCGGCTTGCCGAGGCTCGGCGGGCGTGTAACAAGGTGGCGGATTTCCGCCGACTCGCCCTATCTCGTCCTACAATTTGGCGGATATCCGCCTTGTGACCCTCTCCGGGTGATGGCTACCATCGGCCCTTCCATGGACGAGGCCCTGTCATGCGTGAACGCACCATCGCCAGTCACTTCGCCCGCGCGGCCCTGGGCGGCGCGCGTCGGGCCGGTTACGACTACTCGCGCCTGTTGCAGCAGGTGGGTATCACCCCCGAACAACTGAGCGAACCGCGTGCGCGTATCGCTCCGGAGCAATTTACCCGCTTGCTGCAAATGCTCTGGCTGGCGCTGGATGATGAATACCTGGGTTTCGCCCAGGCGCCGAGCAAGCGCGGCACCTTCGCCATGATGTGTCATGCGCTGATTCATTGCCGCACGCTGGAGAAGGCGCTGGAACGCGGCCTGTTATTTTATAGCCTGTTCCCCCACGGCCCGCGCTGGCAGCTGACACGCGAAGGCGACAGCGTTCGCTTGAGCCTGGACGACTCGCCACTGTGGGACCCGGACCACTTTCTCAGTGAATGCCTGCTGGTGATCTGGCATCGTCTGGGCAGTTGGTTGATCGGCCAGCGTATTCGGCTGCATCAGGTCACCTTCAGTTATCCGATGCCGGCCCACGCCAGTGAATACGACCTGCTGTTTCCTTGCCCCCAGGTATTCGCCGCACCGAACAGCAGTCTGGTGTTTCCCAGCCGTTACCTAGACCTGCCGCTGCTGCAGGATGAACGCACCCTCAAGCACTTTTTACAGCGCTCCCCCGCCGACCTATTGTCTCGACCCGATGAAGGCGACAGCCTGAGCAGCCAGCTGCGCCGCTTGCTCAGCCGCGACCGCACGCCCTGGCCGGACCTGGAAGCGGTCGCACAGCATTTGCATATCAGCCCGCAAACCCTGCGCCGGCATTTGCGTGAAGAAGGCAGCAGCTTTCAGGCATTAAAGGATGAGTTACGCCGTGATATCGCCATATACCATTTGGGGCGGGCGGACTTGTCCTTGCAGGACATTGCAGAACAGCTGGGGTTCTCGGAACCATCGGCGTTTCATCGGGCGTTCAAGAAGTGGACCGGCCTGACACCGGGGGCGTATCGCGCGCAGGAGGGTTGAAGGTGGGCAGCAGGCCTGCCCCCCTCACAAGGCCGGAAAGTGAATCCTGAACGCCGCGCCACCCAGCGCCGAATCGCCCAGGGTCAACCGCGCGTGATAGCTCTCGATAATGTCTTTGACCACCGCCAACCCGATGCCCTGCCCCGGGTGCTGGCGATCAAGCCGTTCGCCGCGCTGCAGGATCCGGGCGCGCTGGTCCGGTGGCACGCCGGGGCCATCGTCTTCGATGCACAGCTCACTGCCGTCCGGGTGCTCCACCAGGCTGATACGTACCTGCTTCACGCATAGGCGGTAGGCGTTTTCCAGCAGGTTGCCGAGCATCTCGAGCAGGGCGCCCTTTTCGATGGGCACGTCGCAGGCGTCCGGCAGGTCGAGGGTCACGGTGACGCGCTTGTCCCGGTAAACCTTGTCCAGGGTGTCGCACAGGCTCTGCAGCACCGGCTCCAGGCGTACCTGATGGCGCACCAGGCCGCTCTTGCGCAGGCTTGCGCGCTGCAATTGATAGCCGATCTGCTGGCTCATGCGCTCGATCTGCGACTGCAGCACCCAGGCCTGGCTGCGCTCCTCGGGGCGCTGGGCCATGTCTTCGCTCACCCCCTGCAATACCGCCAGCGGGGTTTTCAGGCTATGGGCCAGGTCATCCAGGGAGTCGCGGTAGCGCGCCCGCTGTTCACGCTCGCTGTGCAGCAAACGGTTGAGGGAACCGGTGAGGCGCAGCAATTCCCGGGGGTGCTCTTCGCTGAGGCTTTCGCGGGTGCCGCCTTCGATCTGGTCCAGCTCCTGGCTCAGGCGTCGCAGGGCCTGCAGGCCCCAGGTCAGGCCGAGCCAGAGCAGCGTCAACAGCACCAGCAACGCCGCGCCGAAGCCCAGGTAGAGATTCTCGCGCAGGCCTTCGAGGGTCAGTTGATACTCACGCACCGGTTGCAAGGCGACGATGCTGAACGCCGCGCTTTTGCCACCCAGCAGCCGCACCTCGACGTCATAGACGAAGAACTCCTGACCGTTGGCCTCACGAATGCGCGCGAATTCGTTGCCACGCCCATCGTAGCGCGGCTTGTAATTGATCCTTTCTTCCTGGGTCGCCCGCGACCGCCACACCAGATGACCTTCACGGTCGTAGATATAGCCGAGCAGGCGGCTGTCGGTCAGGTTGAAGCGCTCATCGGGCAACTGCGCCGGCATCAGCAGCCGGTTATTTTCCACGCGGGCCGCCGAGATCAGGGTGGTGACATCCGACGCCAGGCGCTGCTCGATGGAATCCTGCAGCGCCAGGCTGAAAGCACCTTGCATGGCGGGCAACAAGCCCAGCATGAACAGCACCGCCAGGGTGGCGGCGGCCAGCATCAGGCGCACACGGAGTGAGCGAATCAACGGCAGCGCTCATTGAACAGGTAGCCCAGGCCACGCACGGTGTCGATCGGCTTGAACCCGGCCGGCCCTTCCAGCTTGCGGCGCAGGCGGCCGACCAGCACTTCGATGACGTTTGGGTCGCGCTCGTCATCATCGGGGTAAAGCTGCTCCATCAAACGGTCCTTGGCCACCACCTGTTGATGATGGCGCATCAGGTATTCGAGGATGCGGTACTCATAGGCGGTCAGCGCCAGCGGTTGTTCGTCCAGCGAGGCTTGCTTGCGATTGAGGTCCAGCAGCAGGGGCCCGGCGACGATGGTGGACTGGGTGAAACCACTCGAGCGGCGCAGCAAGGCGTTCATCCGCGCCTCCAGCTCTTCGAACTGGAACGGTTTGACCACGTAGTCGTCGGCACCGGCAGCCAGGCCTTCGACTTTGTCCTGCCAGTTACCGCGGGCGGTCAGGATCAGGATCGGAAAGGTCTTGGCCTGGGTGCGCAGTTGCCGGATCAGGTCCAGGCCGCCCATGCCGGGCAGCCCCAGGTCGATGATCGCCAGGTCGTGGTTGAATTGGCCGGTCTGGTACAGGGCTTCCTCGGCATTGGCCACGGCCTCGACGACGTGGCCGCTGTCGGTCAGGCGGGTAAACAGGTGATGACGCAACAGCGCCTCATCTTCCACCACCAGCAATTTCATAAGGCTCTCCAAGGCAATTCAACAGTCCGAGCGAGGGATATCATAGCGGCCCTGCAGGTCTTGCGGGCGCAGTTTAATGCCATTGTAGTGGCCAGACTGAGGCGCGTAACCGGCGCGGTAACCCGGTTGAGGCGCGGTGACCAGCGACCGGCCCCACGGTGCGGCCTGAACGCTCACCTCTTCGAAGCTGACCCGATGGATCAGGTTGCCGGTTTTTTTGCTTTTCTCTCGGCCAAAAGCGGCAAACGTGCTATCGCTGGCTTGCACACCGGCGGTGGCACTGAGCATGGTCAATGCCAACAGCAGTTTCTTGATCGCAGTCATGGTGCTTACCTCTTAAGCGTTCAGGCTGTGGCGTCCACACTACGCAAGCGCCCCTGAACTCCCCCTGAACGGGCTCTGAACCCGGCCTGAAGCGCGATGGGGACATACACGACGGACTATCACTACGGGCTATCACTACGGGCTATGCACTGACGCGCCAACTCGGCAAAATGTCGCGCATGACGCCCCTACCCGCCTGCTGTACCCCACTCGATGCCCATTGGCCGCTGCCTGCTCCTTTGCCGGGCACCGTGTTTTTGAGCACGCGATTCGACCCGGCCTTGTTGAACGCCGGCGACTTCCACCGCAGCGCCGTGCCGCCGCCGGCGAGTATCCAGCGCTCGGTGGCCAAGCGCCAGGCGGAATTCCTCGCCGGCCGCCTGTGCGCCCGCGAAGCGCTGCGGCGACTCGATAACCTCGACTGCGTGCCGGCCATCGGCGAAGACCGCGCGCCGATCTGGCCAGTGCACATCAGCGGCTCCATCACCCACAGCACCGGGCACGCCGCGGCGATCGTCGCGCACAGGGCGCAGTGGCGCGGGCTGGGAATGGACCTGGAGAACCTGCTGACGCTGGAACGGGCGCAACGCCTGGCGGGTGAGATCCTTACCCCCGATGAAATGCAACGAATGGCCAGCCTGCCGCGCGAGCAGGTCGCCCTGCTGGTGACGCTGACGTTTTCGGTCAAGGAGAGTCTGTTCAAGGCGCTCTACCCGCTCGTGCACAAGCGCTTTTATTTTGAGCATGCCGAGGTGGTGGAGTGGTCGCAGGCCGGGCATGTGCGGTTGCGGTTGCTCACGGACCTGTCCAGTGAGTGGTGCCATGGCAAGGAATTGGAGGGGCAATTTGGGGTGGACGGGGAGCAGTTGTTGAGTCTGGTGGCGGTTGGCGCCTGATAGACCGCTATCGGGGGCAAGCCCCCTCCCACAGGGGAATGCATTCCAAATGTGGGAGGGGGCTTGCCCCCGATGGCGGTGTCAGGGTTTTCCCTGTTCTCTGGGCCAACTCAGACTGAAACACGCCCCGCCCAGGTTGTTGCTCTTGCTGATCAACGCCCGCCCGCCATGCCAATAGATAATCCGCCGCACGATCGACAGGCCCAGGCCGTGCCCGCCCGAGGCGCGGGTGCGGCTGTCGTCCAGGCGCAGGAACGGGGTGAACACACGTTCCCAGGCACTTTCCGGTATGCCGGGGCCATCGTCTTCCACGTCGATACGGCACCGCACCTGCCCGACCTGATAGCTGATCAGCACCTGGCCCTTGGCGTGGCGCATGGCATTGCTGACCAGGTTCTGCAGCGCGCGATGCAGGTAGCGGGGCTCGGCATCGACCCAGGCGTCCTGCCGATGCGCCGATGAAGAGCACATCCCGCGGGTGACGCTGACCTGCGGGCGCAGTGGCGACAATTCGCCGATCACCTGGTCGAGCAACGCATCGAGGTCGACGCACTGGAAGTCCAACGCCGGCGCGCCCTGTTCCAGGCGCGCATAAGTGAGCATCTCATCGACCAGGCCATCGAGGTCCTGGATATCGCCGTCCATGCCCTCCAGGTATTTGCGCCGAGCCTCGGCGGTGTTGGCGTCGCCCAGCATCTCCAGGCCGAAGCGCAGGCGCGCCACGGGCGTGCGCAGCTCGTGGGACACTGCGCGTACCAGTTCACGCTGAATCGCCAGCAATTGCTGCAAGTGCTCGGCCATGCCGTTGAACGCCGCCGCCAACCGCCCCACCGAGTCGACGCCTCGCGCCGGTACGCGAACCTCCAGGTTGCCCTTGGCGATGCGCGTGGCCGCCGCCTCCAGGCCCTTGAGGCGGCGCTCGAGCTGGCGCACCAACAGGTAGACGATCAGACCGATCAGGGTCAGGCCGATCAGCGCGATCAGGATCAGCCATTGCGCCGGGTACGGGTTCATTTGATACAGCGGGCCGATCTCCAGCACCCACGGCGTGCCGACCATGCCGGCAAACACACGGATCGAATCACCGCCCTTGCCCAGGGCCATCACCGTATCGCCCTCGGCCACGCGTCGACGCTGGTCCTCGTCCATATCGGCCTGGTCGAGGGTCATCAGGTGCATCTCGAAACCAAAGCCCTTGGCCTGCTTGAGGTCAGCCAGACGTTGCGGCTGCTCGGCCACCGGAAACCGCACCAGTTCGTCGGCCAGCAGGTAGATAGTGGCGCGGGCCAATTGCTCGCTGATCTGCTGCACTTCGCCGGTGAGCACCCATTGCTCCTGTTCGCTGACCAGACGCAGTACCCGCGCAGCATGGGGCCCCGTCTGCTCCACCAGGACCTGGCCACGTTGCAGGCGCTTGCGCTGGCTCATGTCCAGCTGCGCGTCGGCGAAGGTGCGCAACTGCAACGGAATGCCCAGCAATCGCTCCCACACCGCCAATGCGCGCTGACGCTCGATGGCGCTCATGGGCCGCAGATTGTCGCCCATCAACGCGAACGTGCCATGGGCCAGGCGCTCGCGGTATTGGTCGCTGCGCACATCGTTGAGCAAGTGCAGGGCCAGCACCCCCAGCAGCGCGACCAGGATCAGCGCGGCGCACATGCCGCCGTAGATGCGCAGGAAGATCGAGTTCACAGCGGCATGTCGGCAGCGGCTTCGGGCACGAACAGGTAGCCTTTGCTGCGGATGGTCTTGATCAGGCGCGGGTGGATCGGGTCATCGCCGATCTTGGGGCGAATACGTGAAATGCGCACATCAATCGAACGATCCTGGCCGTCGTAACCGACGCCGCGCAGGGCGATGAAAATTTCTTCGCGCGACAGAATGCGCCCGGCGTTGGCCACCAACAGCCACAGCAGGTCGAACTCGGCACTGGTCAGTTCGATGCCGCCCTGGTGCAGCCAGGCCTCGCGCAAGGCGTTGTCCACCACCAACGGGCCGAATTGCAGGCGTCGCTGGTGCTCCACCGCAACCGCCGGCGCCGGTTCGCTGCGCCGCAGCAGGGCCTGGATACGCGCCAGCAACAGGCGCGGACGCACGGGTTTGCACACGTAGTCATCGGCGCCCATGTCCAGGCCCTGCACCTGGTCCATGTCGTCGGTGCGCGCAGTGAGCATCAGGATGACGCCGTCATAGCCCCCGCGCACCTTGCGGCAGATGCTCAGGCCGTCTTCGCCGGGCAGCATCAGGTCGAGGATCACCAGGTCAGGCTGCTCGGCGATAATGCGCGCCGCCGCCAGGGCACCGTCGTTCTCCACCGACACGCGCAGGCCGTTGCTCTCCAGGTATTCGCGGGTCAGCTCGGCCAAGCGTTCGTCATCCTCGACGATCAATACCTGCCAGGGATCCTGTCCCATGGGTTGTCCTCATTGTTATAGGAAATTCTTCCGGCCAAGACGGTCCAGGCACAGCCTGTTTGTCATGTATTGAGGGCATAACGAGGGTCGATTGTAGCCATGGGCCAACCCATAAGCACAAGTCGGGAAATCGATTCGGCCATGGCGTTTTTTTGTGGTAGGGTTCGCGCCCTTCGAAAACCGCCAGCTTGTTTTAGCTTCGAAACATTTAATGACAAACGGCGCAATCCAGCAGTAATGCGGCCTACACGCCCCTTCAACCTTTCTTACACATTTTACTCACAGTGTTATCCACAGGTTAGTGCGTTGCTAACACCTGTAAAACGCATTATCTTGTACCTCGGCACTTCAAGAGACCCTACATGTAGGGTTTTGGCGGAAAGCGTCCAACCACATAAGCGGCTCGAAATTCAAGCGCTTTATTGCTGGCGCAACGTGGAACCAACCGATTTTCAGTAGACCAAACCGCTCACGCGGATGGCAGCTGTTTTTCATCCAAAGATATGGAAAACGGTACGGGTGTTGCAGGAAAGCCTGGCACTCGCAATCAAATATAGAACGTGGAGACAACCCCCCATGCAAACCGACACAACTCGCGAGAACCCGCAGGGCTCCGTGCCGCAGGCCGCCGATTCGAATATGGATCTGTCCGCCACCGCACCTGGCCAATTGCGCGTGATCAAGCGTAACGGCACTGTCGTTCCTTACACCGATGACAAAATCACCGTCGCCATCACCAAAGCGTTTCTTGCAGTTGAAGGCGGCACCGCTGCTGCTTCGTCGCGCATCCACGACACCGTTGCCCGCCTGACCGAACAGGTCACCGCGACCTTCAAGCGTCGCATGCCATCGGGCGGCACCATCCACATCGAAGAAATCCAGGACCAGGTCGAACTGGCCCTGATGCGTGCCGGCGAGCAGAAAGTTGCCCGTGACTACGTGATCTACCGCGATTCGCGCGCCAAGGAACGTGCCGTACACGCGCCATCCGCCGACGCCGTGCAAGCGCACCCGTCGATCCGCATCACCCTGGCCGATGGCAGCTTTGCGCCACTGGACCTGGGCCGCCTGAACACCATCATCACCGAGGCCTGCGAAGGCCTGGAAGAAGTCGACGGTGACCTGATCCAGCGCGAAACCCTGAAGAACCTGTACGACGGCGTGGCCCTGACCGACGTCAACACCGCCCTGGTGATGACCGCCCGTACCCTGGTTGAACGCGAGCCGAACTACTCGTTCGTGACCGCGCGCCTGCTGATGGACACCCTGCGCGCCGAAGGCCTGGGCTTCCTCGGTGTCGCCGACAGCGCCACCCACCACGAGATGGCCGACCTGTACGCCAAGGCCCTGCCGGCCTACATCGCCAAGGGTATCGAATTCGAATTGCTCAACCCGATCCTGGCCACCTTCGACCTGGAAAAACTCGGCAAGGCGATCAACCACGAGCGCGACCAGCAGTTCACCTACCTGGGCCTGCAAACCCTGTACGACCGTTACTTCATCCACAAGGACGGGATCCGCTTCGAACTGCCGCAAGTGTTCTTCATGCGTGTGGCCATGGGCCTGGCGATCGAAGAGAAGCACAAGGAAGACCGTGCGATCGAGTTCTACAACCTGTTGTCGTCCTTCGACTACATGTCGTCGACCCCGACCCTGTTCAACGCCGGCACCCTGCGTCCACAGCTGTCGAGCTGCTACCTGACCACCGTGCCGGATGACCTGTCGGGCATCTACCACGCGATCCACGACAACGCCATGTTGTCCAAATTCGCCGGCGGCCTGGGCAATGACTGGACCCCGGTGCGTGCACTGGGTTCGTACATCAAGGGCACCAATGGTAAATCCCAGGGCGTCGTGCCGTTCCTTAAAGTGGTGAACGACACCGCCGTTGCCGTGAACCAGGGTGGCAAGCGCAAAGGCGCTGTATGTGCCTACCTGGAAACCTGGCACATGGACATTGAAGAATTCATCGAGCTGCGCAAGAACACCGGTGATGATCGTCGTCGTACCCACGACATGAACACCGCCAACTGGATCCCTGACCTGTTCATGAAGCGTGTCTTCGATGACGGCCAGTGGACCCTGTTCTCGCCGTCCGAAGTGCCGGACCTGCACGACCTGACCGGCAAGGCCTTCGAGGAGCGTTACGAGTACTACGAAGCCCTGGCCCAGTACCCTGGCAAAATCAAGCTGTTCAAGACCATCCAGGCCAAAGACCTGTGGCGCAAGATGCTGTCGATGCTGTTCGAAACCGGCCACCCATGGCTGACCTTCAAGGACCCGTGCAACCTGCGCAGCCCGCAGCAGCACGTGGGCGTGGTCCACAGCTCGAACCTGTGCACCGAGATCACCTTGAACACCAACAAGGACGAGATCGCCGTCTGCAACCTGGGCTCGATCAACCTGCCGAACCATATCGTCAACGGCAAGCTGGACACCGCCAAGCTGGAACGCACCGTCAACACCGCCGTACGCATGCTCGATAACGTTATCGACATCAACTACTACTCGGTGCCACAGGCGCAGAACTCCAACTTCAAGCACCGTCCGGTCGGCCTGGGCATCATGGGCTTCCAGGACGCCTTGTACCTGCAGCACATTCCTTACGGTTCCGATGCTGCCGTCGAGTTCGCCGACAAGTCCATGGAGGCGGTCAGCTACTACGCTATCCAGGCTTCCTGCGACCTGGCCGACGAGCGCGGCGCCTATGAGACGTTCCAGGGTTCGTTGTGGTCCAAGGGCATCCTGCCGCTGGACTCGCAACAGATCCTGATCGAGCAGCGTGGCCAGAAGTACATCGACGTTGACCTGAACGAATCCCTGGACTGGGCGCCGGTACGTGCCCGTGTGCAGAAAGGCATTCGTAACTCCAACATCATGGCCATCGCACCGACCGCAACCATCGCCAACATTACCGGCGTGTCGCAGTCGATCGAACCGACCTACCAGAACCTGTATGTGAAATCGAACCTGTCGGGCGAGTTCACCGTGATCAACCCGTACCTGGTCCGCGACCTGAAAGCCCGTGGCCTGTGGGACTCGGTGATGATCAACGACCTGAAGTACTACGACGGTTCCGTGCAACAGATCGAGCGCATCCCGCAGGAACTCAAAGAGCTCTACGCAACCGCGTTCGAAGTGGACACCAAGTGGATCGTTGACGCCGCCAGCCGTCGTCAGAAGTGGATCGACCAGGCGCAGTCCCTGAACCTCTACATCGCCGGTGCTTCGGGCAAGAAGCTCGACGTGACCTACCGCATGGCGTGGTACCGTGGCCTGAAAACCACTTACTACCTCCGTGCCCTGGCCGCGACCAGCACCGAGAAGTCGACCATCAACACTGGCAAGCTGAACGCCGTTTCCAGCGGCAACCATGGTGATGACTCGGTTCTCGCCGCGCCAGCTGGACCTGCGCCAGTGCCGAAGGCGTGTGCGATTGATGAGCCGGATTGTGAGGCTTGCCAATAGGCCGCAGAGCTTGCTAGCGGCTAAAGGCAAATGAAAAACCCCGGTAACTCCAGGCTTTAAATGGATTTACCGGGGTTTTTCTTTTGACTGCTTATATAAATACACTGACTATGCCAGGCTCCGGAACCCCTCCGCGCTTTCCCCATAGCTCGACCCGATTACCGATAACTGCCATGGAATGGCTTTTATATTCCACAGTACCTATTTTTCCATTGGCGAAATCAGCATGAGTACCTTGCCGATATAGCCCACGCAGCCCTAAACGATCCAGACCTTCACGAGCCACCTCTCCATCGTTGAGAGTGCGCATTGCTTCATAAAAGCTGAGGTTGGTCTTCCCGTCATTCCCTTCCTTCTGCGCCCGCTTGGCACTTGCGGCATACATGAAGTTCGCATCAGTCATCATCGAGGCATCATCGCCTCTGAAATTAGCGAAACGGGCGGCCTGCTTCAGTTCGTCTTTGGATACATGGACCTGCACACCATCTCGCATCACCACATCCCAACCATTACCCGCCTCCGCTACATTTTTAAACACATCGGTAGGTTTTTGGCCGAACTGCTGCATTGCAGCCTTTATTGCTGAAACGGTGACACAATTTCCGGTGAAGCCTTGGCTGAAGCCACTCCAGATATTTTTGGGTGCAACACCAGGATTGCTGTTATCTACTCTATAGTCAAAATGGCTAGCGCCGCTGGTGATCGGCAAGTCGCTCATCGAGTCACGAGGGCCAAAATCCGCTCGATTCACGCCGCCACCACCACCTGGCGGCGTAGGAGAAGGAGCGGGAGAGGGGCCGTCTTCATCCGCAAACAATTCTGGAAAGAGCGCCTTCAACCAAGCCCACCAGGCTTCACTGACATCGCTCTTGAGCTGCTCGAGAATCGCCTTGAATGTCTCGTCCCCCAACTTCTCACGCAGCGCATTCAACTTGTCGCGCGTGTCCTGAACTGTCTGCGTCTTGCCCGACTGCTGCGCCTCAAACAGTTGGTTAAGCAGGGTTTTAACCGTTGCCTTGTCGGCGTCAGGCGCTACCGGTTTCGACTGATCCGCAACCCTGACAGGTAGCGGTCCTGCGCGCTTGCTATCGGCTGCGAAAACACCCGTACCCCACATATCCCCGCCCCCTATGATGGCTGAACCTCTCGGCTATGATCCGATCAGTGGCAAGGCGGGCATGCCGCGTTCCGTGCGGCGCATGTCTGCGCGTAACCCTATATGTCGCCGACACTTTTCCTACGGGCACAAAAAAGCCCCTCTTACGAGGGGCTTCCTGTGGAGCGCCGGCGCATCACGTCATCTGAATGATGGTCTGCATGATGGTGCTCTGGGTGGAGATGGTCTTGGCGTTCGCCTGGTAGTTGCTCTGGGCCTTGATCAGGTCCACCAACTCATTGGTCAGGTTGACGTTGGAGTTCTCCAGGGAGTTGGCCACGATCGAGCCCAGGGTGCCGGATTGCGGGGTGTCATAACCCGGTTGGCCCGACGCGAAGGTTTCTTTCCAGGTGGTGCTGCCGGCGGGTTGCAGGCCTTGTTCGTTGTTGAAGCTGGCCAGCGAGATCTGGCCGATAGCCTTGCTCTGCTGGTTGCTGAAAGTGGCGAACAATACGCCGCTGCCGTCGATCTTCAGGCCGGTGATCTGGCCGGTGGCATAGCCATCGGTCACCGGAGGGTTACGGTAGGTGGCCGAGTTGTACTGGGTGATGTTGGCCATGTTGACCGCAATCCCACCCGGGTTGGCATTCGCACCGTTGGCCTTCCACACACCATTGGTCACCGTACCCGGGACCCAACCGGCAACGGTGAGGGTCTTATCGGATACACCACCGGTCACCACACTGGTGAGTTTGCCCGCGCCATCGAAGGTCAGCGTCGACGCCACAGGTGGGGTCGATGGGGTGCCCGTCGGGGAAGAACCGTCAGGGTTGCGGCCGTCGATCAGGGTGTAGGCATTCCACTTGTTGCCGTCGGTTTTCACCAGGTACTGCACCATCGGGTGAGCGTTGCCCTGGGAATCGTACAAGGTGGTGCTGTATTGCGTGGTAAAGGTGTCGGTCTTGGTGGGATCGAATGGCTTGGCCGTTTGATCGATCACCGGCTCCGAGGAGTTCAGGTTACTGGCGGAGTCCACTTTGGTGGAGGCCTTGGGCGGCAGGTTCGTCAGGTTCAGTTGCAGGTCGGTCAGGCCGCCCTTGTTGATTTTTCCGTTATCATCCGCCGCGTAGCCTTGCAGGCGCGAGGTACCGCTGTTGTTGGTGATGTAGCCGTCTTTGTCGGCACGGAACGCACCGCTGCGGGTGTATTCCAGCGAACCGTCACTGCCCTTCTGCACGAAGAAACCGCCGCCCTGGATCGCCATGTCCAGGATGCCGCCGCTGCCATTCACGTCACCCTGGGTGAATTGCTGCGACACCGCCGCCAGGTTCACGCCATTGCCGATGCTGTTCTTCCCGGTGCCCAGTTTGGACGCCGCGTAGATGTCCGCGAACTCTGCACGGGACGACTTGAAACCAGTGGTCGCCACGTTGGCAATGTTGTTGCCGGTCACGTCCAGTTGTTTGTTGGCCGCATAGAGGCCGCTAAGGCCGATATTAAAAGACATGTTTCTCTCCCTCTGCCGTTGTTAGCCGGCTCTATGTACCGATAGTCTGAATTTGCGACAGCTTGACGCTGCCCATGCCGCCTGCAAGGTTCAACAGCATTTCGCCACCAGTCTTGCTCAGCGTCACGCTGGTCACCGTTGCCGGCAGTGAAGTAGCCAGGGCAACCGCGTCGCCCTTGTCGCTCTTGGCGGAGGCCGCGAAGGTGTAAGTGCCGGCTGGGGCAACCTCACCCTTATCGTTTTTGCCATCCCAGATGAAGTCCGACGAACCCGCGCTCTGGGCGCCCATATCGAGGGTGCGCACCACGTTGCCGTCCTTGTCGGTGATCTTGATCGAGACGTTGCCCGTTGCCGCCGTTACCGCCACCGACCCGTTCATGCTCTTGCTGGTATCGACCAGTGCCTTGTCGGTCTGGGTGATGATCGAACGTCCCACCAGCGACGAAGCCTGCAGCGCCTGCGACGAGCTGAAGTTGCTCGATATGTTGTTTACCGAGTCGTTCAGGGTGTTGATGCCTTCCAGGCTGCTGAACTGGGCCAACTGCGCCACGAAGGCACCGTTGTCCTGTGGCGACAACGGGTTCTGGTTTTTCAGCTGGGTGACCAGCAGTTGCAGGAATGCATCCTTGCCCAACGCCTGGTTGCCGGTGGCAGCCTTGGAAACATTCGCTACATTGTTTGAAGCGTCCTTGACCTTGGAGTTGAACAGGTCCTGGACTGCCGTGTTGTTCGACGTATCAACGATGGCCATTATTTGGCGCCCCTTATCACTGACCCAGGGTCAGGACCTTCTGCATCATGGTTTTGGCGGTGTTCATCATTTCCGCGTTGGTCTGGAACGAACGGCTGGCGGAAATCATGTCGGCCATCTCCTCGACCACGTTGACGTTGGGGTAGTAGACATAACCCTTTTCGTTCGCTGCCGGATGATTGGGCTCGTAACGCGCTTCGAGGTTGCTCTGGTCCTCGACCACACCCAGTACCTGCACGCCTTGCCCGGCGGCATCCTGGTTCTGGAACAGCGAATCACTGCCGCCGCCCTGGCCGCCCTGGAACATGGTGGCAAATACCGGATGACGGGCACGGTAAGTCTGGTCGATGCTCGAAGACACGGTCTCGGCGTTGGCGATGTTACTGGCGACGGTGTTCAAACGCGTGGTCTGCGCGCTCATGCCACTGCCGGCAATATTGAAAACACTGGACAGGGACATGGCTTATTCTCCACGCAGGGCTGACATCAGCCCTTTGAATTTGCTGTTGAGCAGGGTGAAGCTGGCCTGGAAGTTCACCGAGTTTTCGGCGTAGTTCGATTGTTCCAGTTGAGCATCAACGGTGTTCTGGTCGATCGACGGCTGCATCGGCGTGCGATACAGCAGCGACTCGTCACCACTGCTCAGGCCTTGCGCTTCAATATGACGGCTGTTGGTCATGTTCAAGGCGAAGGCGCCGTTTTTGGTCTTGTCCTGCTGTGCGGCGAGCACGGCGGAGAAGTCCAGGTCCCGAGCCTTGTAGTTCGGGGTGTCGGCGTTGGCAATGTTGTTGGCCAGGACTTCGGCACGCTGGGCGCGGAAGCCCAGGGCTTTTTCGTGGATACCGAGCGCTTTATCGAAGCTGATGCTCATGGCGGAAACCTTTAGGCTGACCTGCTGTTCGTTAGCAGGGTTATAGCAAGGTGCATGCCAATGTGACCAAGCCCCGTATATCAAGGGCTTGCAGAGAAATTGCCGGCGGCAATGCCAGAAAAGCGGCAAGTGCTTTCCGCGTGGCGCCAGTAAAGCGGCAATGGAAGGATTGCCGCTACCGTTGAAAGTGCCGCGAAACAAATGTGGGAGGGGGCTTGCCCCCGATAGCAGTGTGTCATGTCATGAATAGCTGACTGACCCACCGCCATCGGGGGCAAGCCCCCTCCCACATTTTTTACCGGGTAAACGTTGTTATTTGGCCTGGTAGATGATTCCCGGGCTGCACTGCACCATCTGGTAGTGATCCGGCAAGCCGTTCAAGGCTTCCGACGCGCCAAGGAATAGATACCCGCCGCGCTTGAGCGTGCCATGAATGCGCAAGAGGATGTCCTTCTTCACTTCGGCCGAGAAGTAGATCAGCACGTTGCGACAGAACACCATGTCGAACTTGCCCAGGCTGGCGTAGCTGTCGAGCAAGTTGAACGAGCGGAACTCGACGCGGTTCTTGATCGGCGCCTTGATCGCCCAGCGCCCTGCCCCCTTCGGGTCAAAATAGCGCTGCAAACGTTCCTGGGACAGGCCTCGGCCCAGGGCCAGGCTGTCGTACTCACCGGTCTTGCAGTTGGTGAGCATGCTGCCGGAGAGGTCCGTCGCCACAATTTGCGCGCCGGCTTTCAACTGGCCCATGTTGGTCCGCTCGAACTCGTCGATGGTCATGGAGATCGAATAAGGTTCCTGTCCCGAGGAGCATGCCGCCGACCAGATGCGCAGGCGCTGGCCCGGGCTGGCCTTGATGGCTTCGGGCAGCACTTTGTTCTTGAGCACCTCAAAGGGGTAGGTATCGCGAAACCATAAGGTTTCGTTGGTGGTCATGGCATCGACCACCATCTCCTTGAGCCCGCTGCGCGGCTGCCCCTGGATACGCTGGACCAGCTCACCCAGGGATTTGATGCCCTGCTGTTCCATCAGCTTGTTGAGACGGCTGGATACCAGGTACTGCTTGTTTTCACCGAGCAATATGCCACAGGCTTTTTCCAGGAAGACCCGGAACTGTTCGAAATCCAAATTACCCGTAGACAATGGTACCGCCTCTTAAATCGTGTGACCGCCAGGAGAAATGCCCCTAGCCGTGATCTGCTGCCTTGATCCGGTCGACTACCCGGGATGCGAGGTCATCAGGCCGGAATTTGGCCAGGAAGTCATCTGCACCGACCTTCTTGACCATGGCCTGATTGAATACCCCCGACAACGAAGTATGCAGGATGATGTGCAATTTTTGCATGCGTGGATCGTTGCGTATTTCAGCCGTGAGGGTGTATCCGTCCATTTCCGGCATTTCAATGTCGGAAATCATCATCAGGAACTCTTCTTCCGGCTTCTTGCCCTCGTCCACCAACTTGCGCAGGTAATCCAAGGCTTGGCGCCCATCATTAAGGGCTACGACCTCGACGCCAACGGTTTGCAGGCAACGCGTGACCTGCTTGCGCGCGACAGAGGAGTCGTCCACGGTCAACACGCGCAGGGATACCGCCTTGTGTGCCGTCTCGGCATCCACGACCCCGACGGAAATCGTTTCCGAGGTGGGCGCAACCTCGGCGAGGATTTTCTCCACGTCGATGATCTCGACCAACTGGTTATCCACCCGCGTCACCGCCGTGAGGTAATGATCGCGCCCGGTGCCCTTGGGCGGCGGATGAATCTCTTCCCAGTTCATGTTGACGATACGTTCCACCGAGCGCACCAGAAACCCCTGGGTCTTGGTGTTGTACTCGGTAATGATCACGAACGGGCTCTCGCGGTCCTGCAAACCAGAGGACCCGGTGGCCATTGCCAAGTCAAGAATGGGGATGGTCGCGCCACGTATATTGGCAACGCCACACACCACCGGACTGGACTTGGGCATGATCGTCAGCTTGGGACACTGCAGCACTTCGCGCACTTTAAACACGTTGATCCCGTACAGCTGCTTGCCGTCCAGGCGAAAAAGCAACAACTCCAGGCGATTCTGCCCTACCAGCTGTGTGCGCTGGTTTACTGAATCCATTACACCTGCCATGCCCAGACTCCTAAATCCCAGAGGTACGATGCGTACCCAACACTAAACGGCACGAGCTTTGCTATTTGGTTGGCTATGGATATTAAAACGACAGTTTCCCGACGCGCTTGCCGCCCAAAGTATCGCAGATTGCTCTGCGCCGCGATGGCGCTGCTTGTCTGGGGCGTGGGCGTCACCGCTCGCGCCGACAACGTCACCCTGCCTGATCTCCTTATCGGCGTCACCCAGGGCTTTCTTGAATACACTGTAGAAGATTATCTGGAGACCACCCAGACACCGGGGCGCTATGAGATCCAGGTCAATCAGTTGGACCCGCGCCTGCGCATGCCGATGTGTGACAAGGAATTGACAGCCACCCTGGAAAGCCCGGCCCAGCCCATTGGCCGTGTCACCGTAAAAGTACGCTGTGAAGGCGCCTCACCCTGGACGGTGTTTGTACCGGCTCAAGTCAAATTGTTCCGCGACGTCGTCGTGGTGGCACGGCCGTTGAAGCGCACCGGCATCATTGGCGATGACGACGTTGCACTGCGTGAACGGGATATCAGCCTGATCAACCAGGGTTACCTGACCTCCCTGGACCAGGCGATCGGGCAGCGCCTCACCCGACCAGTGGTCACCGACCAAGTGATTACCCTGGTTCACCTGGAGCAGGCTGAAGTCATTCGTAAAGGTGACCAGGTCGTGATTTCCGCCAGCAGCGGCGGGTTGAACGTAAAAATGCCGGGGGAAGCGCTGTCCAACGGTGGCATGAGCGAACAGATTCGCGTCAAGAACCTCAACTCCAACCGCGTGATCAAGGCGCGAGTGACAGCTCCGGGCCAAGTCGAGGTGGCGTTATAGATGACTGGTACGGGGCGCCAGGTTTTCCTACACTGTGCATAGAGTGCTCCGTGCGGAGATTTATTGTCATTCGCGCCTAAAGTTTGTCCGGGTATTGCCGAAAACATGGCAAGCGTCCAAATACCCAGAGGTTTTTTGATCATGGTCATTGATTTCAGCCGTTTAAATAACACCCCGACGACGTCAGGCACTACGCGTACTGCCGGCAAGGAAAACGTAGAAGCCAAGTCCCAGCCCCTGCCGGCCAAGGCAGAGCAGGCGAGTGCGAGCCAGAGTGGGGAGTCGGTTCACCTGAGTAATGAGGCTCAGCAGTTGCAGAAGGTCACTGACTCGCTGCGCGATCAACCGGTTGTCAATAAAGCCCGCGTGGCCGAGTTGAAACAGGCTATCGCCGATGGCAGTTACACAGTCGACAGCAACCGTGTAGCCAGCAAGCTGCTTAACTTCGAAGCCGAGCGCTAGGCAAAGGCCTGCGCTGGGCTTCTGGACGCTTAAAACCCAAGGCCAGCCATGCACCACGACGAACATTTGCTTCAACTGATCATTGATGATCTGGCGCCGACGCAACAACTGCTCGAGCTGCTAAAAGAAGAGTCCCTGGCCCTGTATGGCCGGGATATGCCTTTGCTCGAAGAAATACTCGCGCGCAAACAATCGCTGATTGTGCTGCTCGAACAGCACGGCACGAAGCGCAGCGAGATCCTCAACAGCCTGGGCCTGCCCGCCGATCACGACGGCCTGGCACAGTTGGCAAGCCATTCCTCGGTCGGCGATCAGTTGCTGACGCAAAGCAAAGCGCTCAATCACCTGCTCACCCAGTGCCAGGAAGCCAATCTGCTCAACGGCCAGTCGATTCAGCTACAGCAAGCCACCACGGCCAATCAGTTACGTATTCTTCACGGCGGCGAGCCCCCGGCCCTGTATAACGCCCAGGGGTCCACTTCACGCCTGGTCAAGCCAAGCACCCGCAGCCAAGCCTGACAGCGGTTCAAAGCGCGGCCTATCCAAGGTGCGCTACATACTGGCAAAATGCCGGTTCTTGCGTGTAGTCGTATTTTCCTGGAGATGGAACAACCGTGTTCAACGCCCTTAATGCGGAAGATGCACCGCAGCCACCCAAGGTTCTTACCACACCTTTGGAAATCGCCAGCACGCTGCGGATGCTCCAGGAAAGCCATGATCCATTGATCATCACTTTCCACGAACGCAGCCAACGCTTCCAAAGCTACCTTGTGGACATCGACCGGGACAGCAAGACGCTGGTGCTGGACGAAATGATTCCGCGTGACGGTGAACGTCACCTCGAAAATGGCGAACCCTTCCGCGTCGAAGGTTTTCATGACGGTGTCCGGGTCGCCTGGGAGAGTAACGGCACGCTGAGCATCAGCGAGAAGGATGGTCACCGTATCTACAGTGGCAGCATGCCCGGTGAGGTGGTCTATCATCAGCGTCGCAATGCATTTCGCGCGGCACTGAAATTGGCGCAGTTGGTCAATATCGAATTGGGCGGCGAAAAGCTCAAGGCTCCGGTCAACGGCAAGTTGCTGGACATTTCCGCCACTGGATGCAAATTGCGCTTTGAAGGCGACATCGCCGAACGCCTGCAACTGGGGCAGGTCTACGACCGCTTCATCGCCGCGCTGCCATTCGGCAACATGACTACCGCTGTCGAGTTGCGTTACCTGCATTTCGAAGACAGGATCAACACCACGTTTGCCGGCGTGCGCTTTCATAACATGAGCGGTTTGGTGCAGCGCCAGGTAGAACGCTTTGTGTATCAGCTGCAGCGTGAAGCTCGACGCTTCGACAAGGACGACGACTTTTAAGCCTCGAACGCTGAAGTGAAAACGGGCAGATCCTGATAGGGTCTGCCCGTTTTCCGTTCAGGGGCGCGCTCTGCTCAAGTCGTGGGGATGGTCTTCCGAGTCTGTCGACTCAGGCGCTACCTCGACAGCCGGCTCGTCGACGACAGGTTCTGGGTCCGGTTCAGGAACAGTGGCCTGCATCTGCTCTTGCACCACCTGTTCATCTACCCGCGGGTCAAGGGCTGCCACCAACGGCGAGCTGGACATACTGTCAGGCATCGCCACGTGATGCAGCGGCGCATCGTCTACCTGATGCAAGTTGGTCACCGCCTTCGGCCGTATGCGCCATACCAGGATCAACGCGCAGAGGCTGAAAAACGCGTACAGCATCTGGCTGCCGAACAGCTTCATCACCACACCTGCCAGAAGCGGGCCGATACTGGCGCCCACTCCGTAAGTCACCAGCAACATGGCCGTCAGCGAGACCCGGCGATCACCTTCTACGTGGTCGTTGGAAAAAGCCACGGCCAACGGGTACAGACAAAACTGCACAAGTGAACAAAAGAAGCCCGCTACGAACAGCACTTCCAACGGAACCTGAGTCATGATCGCCAAGGGCAATGCCGCCACTGCCAGACACAAGGCAAAGCAGCGGATCAGCAGCGCGCGGTCATAGCGGTCGGACAACCAGCCCAGCGGCCACTGCACGAGCAGTCCCGCAAAAATGCAGGAGCCCATGAACAGGCCGACTTGCTCGGTCGTCAACCCCTGCTGGGAGGCATAGAGCGGCGCCAGGCCATAGAACGAGCCCACGATCAGTCCAGCCCCCAGCACCGTGCTGAGGGACTGTGGCACGCGCTTGATAAAGAAACGCGGCTCCATCGGCGCCGGATGCAGCGGTGCGGGGTGAATACGTCGGGTCATGGCCACCGGCACCAGGCACAGGGCAAAGCACAGCGCGACCAGCATCAGCAGTTCAAGCCCCAGATGGGGATGCATGACCAGTATCAGCTGGCCCAGTACGAGACCGAGGTAGGAAGCGATCATATAGCCGCTGAACACTACGCCACGCTGCTTGGCCTCCGCCTGCTCATTGAGCCAGCTTTCAATGACCATGTACTGGCACATCATCCCCAGGCCCACGATCACCCGCAGGACGATCCAGGCAGGCAGCCAATCGATCAAACCGTGCCCCAGCACAGCCGCGCCGACGATCCCGGCGCAGGTCGCGTAGGCGCGTATATGCCCGACACGAGCGATCAAGCGGTGCCCGATCTTGCCGCCCAGCACCAGGCCAAAGTAGTTGGCCGCCATCAACGCACCCACCCACAGGCTGTCGACATGGTCAGCCGCCAGTCGCAAGGCTAAATAAGTACTGAGCAGGCCGGAGCCGATCAGCATCATCAAGGAGGCGAAATAAAGGGCTCGAAAAGATTTCCAGATCTGGCGCATCGGCGTTCCGAGCGGCTCCTTGCAGTGAGGGGACAGGGCTATCGCATGATAGTCCGCGTTGGTCGGGTCCGGACAGGCGGCATTAGCCTTTTCCAGGGATTATTTTGCTTAAGCTCAGACGCTGACTGCGTGGCTGAAAGGTACATAGCGGGCAGATAAATATACCGCGCACCACCTGTGAACCTGGATCAGGTGCAAGGTTCGACTGGTGTTTGGATATCTGCGATAAAAGCCCTGAATAGAGCGATCCATAGAGGGTGAGCCTGTTCGATGCGCAGGCTTTTCGAGCGCCCAAAACAAAACCCCTGTTTGCGTTAGCAAACAGGGGTTCTGGAATTTAATCTTGACGATGACCT